>JAGNHB010000093.1 GCA_018001935.1 Acidobacteriota bacterium | reverse complement strand
CCCGCGCCCTTCCCCCCGCCCGAGGACCCCGCCCGGGTGGCCTCGCGCAACCGGACCCGCCGGGTCCTCTTCTGGATCTTCTACGCCTTCATCCTGCTCCTCTTCACCTGCGCGGGGGTCGCCATCGGCCTCTACTACGGCTACATGCTGGACCTCCCCGAGGTCCGCGCCCTGGAGAACTACCAACCCTCCATCCTGACCGAGATCTACAGCGACGACGGGACCCCCATCGGCCAGTTTTTCCTGGAGCGCCGCAAGCTGGTGAACCCGGCCGACATCCCCCGATACTTCAAGCTGGCCGTCATCGCCATCGAGGACAAGAGCTTCTACGACCACATGGGCATCGACATCCGCCGCATCATCTCCTCCGCCGCCATCAACCTGTGGCACGGCAAGGTAATGCGGGGCGCCAGCACCATCACCCAGCAACTGAGCAAGCTGCTCTTCCTGACCCCCGAGGTCAGCCTCGAGCGGAAGATCAAGGAAGCGCTCCTCTCCATCCAGATCGAAAAGCGCTACTCGAAGGAAACCATCTTCACCTTCTACGCCAACAAGATCTACATCGGGCACGGCAACCACGGCATCGCCTCCGCCGCCGAGTTCTACTTCAACAAGAACCCCCAGGAGATGACCCTGTCGGAGTGCGCCCTCCTGGCGGCCATCATCAAGAACCCCGGCCGGTACTCGCCCATCAACCACCCGGACAACGCCCTGGCCCGGCGCAACATCGTGCTCCAGGAGATGTACCAGGACGGCTACCTGACGGAGCGGGACTACCGCGACGCGCTCGCCGAGCCCATCCAGGTCGCCGCGAAGGACTTCGACCGCAACTTCTGCGGCTACTTCCTGGAGTACGTCCGGCAGTACCTCCAGAAACGCTACACCAACAAGCAGATCTTCACCCAGGGCCTCCGGGTTTACACCACCCTGAACATCGGCCTCCAGAACGCGGCGGAACGCGCCGTGCGGGACGGGCTCCGTTCCTACGACCAGCGGAAGGGCTGGCGCGGCAAATTGCCCAACCTCATCGCGTCCGGCAAGAGCGACCTGGGAGCCTTCCGTCACCCCGACTGGGAAACCCGCCCGGAACCCGGGGCGGTCTGGACCGGCGTCGTCCTCGACTCCCGGACGGACCGCGCCCGGATCAGTTTCGGCCGGTACACCGCCTACCTCGTCCCGGATCAGGTGAAGTGGCGGATCCCCGGTAAAACGCTTGCCTCCAAGGCGAAGCCCGACATCCGGGACTATCTCAAGCGGGGCGATCTCGGTGTCTTCGTAATCAAGCAGGTCGACGACGCCCGCAAGGTGCTGGACGTGGAACTCGACCAGACGCCCCTCGTGCAGGGGGCCTTCCTCGCCCTGGACACGAAAACGGGGGCCATCCGGGCCATGGTCGGGGGGACCCAGTGGGAGAAGACCAAGTTCAACCGGGCCACCCAGGCCAAGCGGCAGACGGGGTCGGTTTTCAAGCCCTTCGTCTACACCACCGCCCTCCTCCAGGGGCGCTCGCCCGACGACATCATCGACGACGCCCCGTTCTCCGTCGAGGTCGGCCGAACCCTTTACACCCCCAACAACATCGACGGGGAGTTCGAGGGCCCCATGAGCTACCGGCTGGCCCTCGCCAAGTCGAGGAACGTGCCGGCGGTCCGCCTGGCGTGCGACGTGGGGATCTCCAAGGTCATCCAGACCACGAAGCGCTTCGGGGTCACGGCGGTCCTGCGGCCCTACCCCTCCACCGCGCTCGGGGCCAACGAGATGACGCTGCTGGAACTGGTGTCCGCCTTCTCGGTCTTCCCGAACGACGGCCAGCGGGCCCAGCCCTTCATCATCGAGCGGATCGAGGACGCCCACGGGGAGGTCCTCGAGGAGCACCAGAAGTCGGCCATGAACGTGATCCCCCAGGGCGTCGCCCGGCAGATGGTCTCCATGCTCCAGGGGGTGGTGCAGTTCGGCACCGCCGCGAAGGCCAACGAGCTCAAGGTTGCCTGCGGCGGGAAGACCGGGACCACCAACGACTACACCGACACCTGGTTCATCGGCTTCACCCCCTCCCTCACCGCGGGGGCCTGGGTGGGCATGGACGAGAAGAAGTCCCTGGGGTCGGGGGAGACCGGGTCCAAGAATGCCCTGCCCATCTGGATCGCCTTCATGAAGGAGTACCTCAAGGGACGGCCGTCGGAGCCGTTCGCGGAGCCTCCCCCGCCCGCGGAAACCGAGTTCGAGGAAGGTCCTTCCCCCGCCCCGCCCGAACCCCCTCGCCGCGGGATCGTGGAACAGGACCTGGATTGATGAAGGAGAATTCAGAATCCAGAATGCGTTAATGCATCGATTCCATTCTGAATTCTGAATTCTGGATTCTGAATTCTGACGTGAGGATTCATGTTCAAAACCATCGAGTGGACGCCCGAGGGCGTCGTCATGATCGACCAGCGGCTCCTCCCCAACCGGGAGGTCTACGCCACCTGCAGGACCAGCGCGGAGACCGCCGAGGCCATCCGCGGCATGCTCATCCGGGGCGCTCCCGCCATCGGGATCGCGGCCGCCATGGGGGTCGCCCAGGGCGTGGCCGAGATCCCGGCGGACCTGGGCCCGGCGGAGCGAACGGCCCGGTTCGAGGCCGTCTGCGAGTGCCTGTCCGCCACCCGGCCCACGGCGGTCAACCTCTTCTGGGCCATCCGCCGGATGCGGAAAACCTTCGCCGCCCTGGACGGTCGCCCCTGGCCGGAAGTGGCCGCGGCCATGGCCCGGGAAGCGGTGAACATCCACCTCGAGGACGTGGAGTGCTGCCGGCGCATCGGCCACCACGGTCAGATGCTCATCCCCGACAACACCACCTTCCTGACCCACTGCAACGCGGGCGGCCTGGCCACGGGCGGTTACGGGACCGCCCTGGGCGTCATCCGCGCCGCCGCCGAGTACGGCAAGCGGGTCCGGGTCTTCGCCGACGAGACGCGCCCCTTCCTCCAGGGGTCCCGCCTCACCGCCTGGGAGTTGAAGAAGCTGGGCATCCCCGTCACCGTCATCACCGACAACATGGCGGGGCACTTCATGGCCCGGGGATATATCCAGGCCGTGGTGGTGGGGGCCGACCGGATCGCCGCCAACGGAGACACCGCCAACAAGATCGGGACCTACATGGCCGCCCTGGCCGCCCGGGAGAACCGCATCCCCTTCTACGTGGCCGCCCCCCTCTCCACTCTCGACCTGAGCCTCCCCTCGGGGGCGGACATCCCCATCGAGGAGCGCCCGGACCGGGAGGTGACCCACGTCGGCGAGACCCGGCTGACCCCCGAGGGCGTGGGGATCCGAAACCCCGCCTTCGACGTCACCCCGAACCACCTGGTGAGTGCCATCATCACCGATCGCGGCGTGGCCCGCCCCCCCTTCATCACGTCGCTGAAGGCGCTGGCCGGCTGACGGCACGGGAGAGGCCCGATGCTGACCCTGGGGATCGAAACCTCCTGTGACGACACCTCGGCGGCCGTCCTGGCGGACGGCGGACGGGTCCTGTCCAGCGTGGTGTCCTCCCAGGTCCGTCTGCACGCCGAGTACGGCGGGATCGTCCCGGAACTGGCCTCCCGGGCCCACATCCGCAACATCCGCCCGGTGGTGGCCGAGGCCCTGGAGCAGGCCGGGGTCACCTTCCGAGACCTCGGCCTCGTGGCGGTCACCCACGGGCCGGGCCTCATCGGCTCGCTCCTGGTGGGGGTCAACTACGCAAAGGCCCTCGCCGGCGCCCTCGGCGTCCCCCTGGTGGCCCTCAACCACCTCGAGGGGCACTTCTTCTCCCCCTTTCTCGAGCACCCGGAGATCGCCTTCCCCGTGGTCCACCTCATCGTCTCCGGCGGTCACACCACCCTCTACCACGCCCGGGAACCCGGCGATTGCGAGATCCTGGCCGCCACCCGGGACGACGCGGCCGGGGAAGCCTTCGACAAGGCCGCCAAGATGGCGGGCCTCCCCTACCCCGGCGGTCCCCCGGTGGACCGGATCGCCGCCGCCTGCCCCGAAGCCGGCGCCCGCTTCGCCCTGCCCAGGATCTCCGACGGTTCCCTGGACTTCAGCTTCAGCGGCTTGAAAACCGCGCTCCTCCAGATCCTTCAGAAGGAGGGGATCGGGCCCGCCGCCGGGGAGGACGAGGTCTCCCCCCGCCTGGCGGCGCTTCTGAAGGGGTTCCAGTCCGCGGTGGTGGAACAGCTCCTGCACCGCGCCGAGCACTTCTGCCGCCTGCGAAAGCCCCGGGGCTTCCTCCTCGGCGGCGGGGTGGCCTGCAACTCCCTCCTCCGCGCCGAAGCCAACCGCCGGTTCTCACGCCTCGGGATACCCGTGTTCTACCCCTCGCCCGGGTTCACCACCGACAACGCCGCCATGATCGCCCTGGCCGGGCAGTTCCGCTTCGGGCGCGGCGAGATCGCCCCCGCCGGACTCAACGCCGACGCCAACCTCCGCTTCGGGCACTACCCTGCGGACCGCCGCTGACCGAGCTCGAGACCATCCGTCCTGGCGGCGCTTTGGTGGTTGCGTTCCTCTGTGCCACCGCGGGGGATCCGTCCGGAATGTCCTCTCACCAAGGCACCAGAGGGATGGAGATGCGCCGTCTCTGCTCACCGTGCATCGGCCAGGCCCCTCCTCCGGTCTCCGATCTCCGGTCTTCTGCCTTTTTCGTTCGTGTGGTTCGAGTGGTTCGTGGTTCAACTTCCGTGTATTTCGTGGTGCCTTTTCCGGTTTTCCCGGGTCGGGTTCCGGAGCATTCTCAATATCCGTGCCCTTCCGTGTTCATCCGGGGTTCAATTCCGGTCGCGCCCAAACCCGATTTTCGGGTTTCCAATCCCGTGCACATCGGGTACAATGCGCGATTGACATTTTGATCGGGAGAACGGCGTATGCTGGACATATTGACGAGAGGGTTCACGACGGTCAAGAACAAGCTGCGGGGCCTCGAGGTCCTCACCGAGGACACCATCGACGACGTCCTGGGGGACGTGCGGCGGTCCCTCCTCGAGGCGGACGTGGCCCTCCCCGTGGTGAAGAAGTTCCTCGCACAGGTCAAGGAGAAGGCCGTCGGGGAGACCGTCCAGGTCCGGGTGAAGACCGGCGACCAGAAGATGCGGGTCTCCGCCTCCGACATCTTCGTCAAGATCTGCGAGGACGAACTGATCGGCCTGCTCGGCCCCGTCGACACCCATCTCCGCTTCCGCTCCGGCCACCCTTCGGTCGTCATGCTGGTGGGTCTCCAGGGCTCCGGCAAGACCACCACGGCCGGGAAACTGGCCCGGTTTCTGGAAAAGCAGGGACGGCGGCCGATGATGGTGGCCGCCGACGTGTACCGCCCCGCCGCCATCGATCAGCTGGAGTTCATCGGGAACCAGCTCGAGGTCCCCGTCTACAGCCGCCGCGGCGAGGACCCCGTGAAGATATGCCGGGATGCCCTGTCGGAGGCGGCCCGGACCCAGCGGGACGTGATCATCCTCGACACGGCCGGCCGCCTGGCCATCGACGAGCGCCTGATGCAGGAACTGGAGTCCATCAAGCGGGAAGTGCGGCCCGACAACATCCTGGTGGTCTGCGACGCCATGATCGGGCAGGACGCCGTGAAGATGTCCACCGAGTTCAACCGCCGGCTGGACGTGGACGGCTTCATCATGACCAAGCTCGACGGCGACACGCGGGGCGGCTCCACCCTCTCCGTGAAGGAGGTGACCGGCAAGCCCATCAAGTTCGTCGGCATGGGCGAAGCCTCGGACCGGCTCGAGGAGTTCCGGCCCGAGGGGCTGGCCTCGCGCATGCTGGGCTTCGGCGACGTGGTGGGCCTCGTCCGCGATTTCGAGGAACTGGTGGACCAGCAGAAGGCCGAGGAAGACACCATGCGGATGCTGCAGGGCGGCTTCACCCTGGCCGACTACGTGGAGCAGATCCGCACCCTCAAGAAGATGGGGCCCCTGAGCGAGGTCATGGACAAGCTGCCCGGGATGGCCGAGGCCTTCCCCAACGGCGTCCAGGTGGACGACCGGGCCATGGTGCCCATCGAGGCCATGATCAACTCCATGACCCCCAGGGAGCGTCTCGAGCCCCAGCTCATCAACCAGAGCCGGGCCGCCCGGATCGCCCGGGGCAGCGGCAGGAAGCCCCACGAGGTCCGCAACCTCATCGCCCAGTACCAAGCCATGCGCAAGATCTTCGCCAACCTCGCCACGCCCGCCACCTTCCTCGGCAAGATCCCCGGCCTCAAGAAAATCGACCAGTTCCTCCAGATGCGAAAGATGGCCAACGAGATGATGGGCGGGGAGGACCTGAGCAAGGCCATGGAGGGGATGAAGAACCCCTTCAAGAAGAAGTTCCAGCCGGAGTTCGCCACCAAGTCCCTCACCGGCCAGGACTGGAAGAAGCTGAAGAACAAGCGCAAGGCGGAGCGGAAGGCCCGAAAAGACCAGAAAAAGCGCAAGAAATGAACGTCGAGAGCACCGACAGGCTTCACGCGGAGGACCTTCCGGGGGTCGCCAAGGGGGCTGCCTTCACGCTCGTCTGCCAATTTCTCGACAAAGCCCTCGGCTTCGTCTTCGCCATCCTGGCGTCCCACCTCATCGGGCTCGAGAACTTCGGGATCTACAACATCTGCGTCTCGGTGACCTACCTCGCCGCCACGGTGGCCATGGCGGGGTTGTCGGAAGGTCTCGTCCGCGAGGGGAGCGTCCTTTACGACCGCGGGGAGTGGGGCCGTTTCGCCGGGTTGCGGCGATTCGTGATCGCTTTCCCGCTGGCCTTCTCCCTGGGGCTTGGGCTGCTGGTCTGCCTGATGGCGCCCCTGATCGCCCGCCAGTTGCTCCACGACCCGGACCTGGCCTGGGCGGTCCGGGTCACCGCCGCGGCCATACCCTTCTTCGCGCTCACCATCATCCTGGTCCAACTGGCGGCGGCCCTCCGGGTGGTCCGGTATTTCGCTCTCATCAAGCTGTTCAGCGAGCCGTTCCTGAAAGTGGTGTTCTTCCTCGCCCTCTTCTGGGCCGGGTGGCGGCTGGGGGCCATCACCGGCGGTTTCCTGGCGACCATGGCGGCCTGTTTCCTCCTGGCCCTCCTGATGGTCGGCCGCCTGCTCCGGAAACTCCCGAAAGCGACGCCGGAACCCGTGGAGCACCGGCGCCTGCTGGCGTTCTCCATCCCCCTGCTCGGCCCCATGCTGCTCAGCAACGTGCTGGTCTGGACCGACATCCTCCTGCTGGGCAAGTTCGTGGAGGACAAGGCCGCCGTGGGGCTGCTCTCCATCGCCCTCAAGATCATGCTGATCCCCGAGGTGATCCCCAAGGCCTTCATCATCCCTGCCACCCCGCGGCTGGCCTCCATGCTCGGCAGCGGGCGGTGGGACGACCTCGTCGCCTTCTACCGGGCCGTGGGCCGCTGGGTGTTCTCCCTGGCCTTCCCGTTCTACCTCTTCCTGATGGTCCGCGCCGACCTCAGCCTGCGCATCCTCAGCCCGGAGTTCGAGCGAGGCGCCCACTTCCTGGCGGTGCTGTGCGCCGGCCCCCTGGTCGTGTCGATTCTCGGCCCCTCGGACGCCTTCCTGTCCATGGCGGGCCGCTCCCGCCTTCAGCTCTTCAACGCGCTCTTCGCTTTCGTCCTCAACGTCATCGCCAACCTGTGGCTCCTGCCGCATCACGGCGTGAACGCGGTGGCCTGGGTCCTGTCCGGGACGCTGGTCGTTTACGGGTCCCTCACGGCGGTGGAAATCGTGGTGCTCTACCGCTTTTTCCCCGTCACCCCCCGGGTGCTGACCACCCTCCCGGCCCTGGTTCCCGCCGTCGCGGGGCTGCTCTGGCTCAAGGCCCACCCGCTGACCGCTCAACCCCACCTGGAGTTCGGGCTGGAGGCCACCCTGCTCTTCTCCTTCTACGCGCTGCTCCTGTTCCTTCTGGGCATGGACCGGGCGGACCGCAAAGTGCTGTTCGACATGTTCGGCCGCATCCGGGAACACGCCCGGGAGATGCGCCGGCCGCCCGAAAAGCGGTCATTCCTCTGATGAGCGCGATCTGGCTGGGTTTCCTCCTCGCCCTCGCCGCCGCCCCGCCGCCGGCGGGAATACCCTGGGAGGGCCAGGTGGCCTCCGAGCCGGGGACCTGCGTCGTCCTGTGGGACCTTCAGGCCGGCTCGACGGTGTGCGCGGGGGACACCGCCCTCCTGGACCGCCGGGTCCCCGCCGGCTCCTGGATGAAGCTCTTCCTGGCCTACGCCCTGGCGGCAGCGGAACCGGCCTCCCCCTCATTGCGGTTCCCCTGCCGGGGCTGGGGCGACCCTTCCCACCGTTGCTGGCTCAAGGACGGGCACGGCTCCCCCGACATGGCCGGCGCCCTGGCCCTCAGCTGCAACGCCTGGTTCGGCCAGGCGGAGGAACGCCTGTCCCCCGAGACGTTCCATGGGCACATCGCCCCCTTCTGGAACGGGAAACTCCCCGCCCCCCCCGCGGCGGAAAACGCCCTCCGCGCCTGGCGGGCCGCCTTCTTCCGGGGCGATCTCGCCGCCTGTTCCCCGGTCTTCCGGGACCTGGCGGCCGCCGTGGCCTCCCTGGTGCTCGACCGCCCCGTGACGCTTTACGGGCCCGCGGACCGGGCGGCGTTCCGGTCGGGAGACCCGCCGCTTCCGGTCGGGGACCCGGCGGCCGTCTCGCTGATCCGGCGCGGGATGGCCGCCTCGGCCGCCACCGGGACCTCCCGTCTCTTCCGGGAAGCGTTCGGGAAGGATGACCTCTGGGCCAAGACCTCCTCCACCACCCGTCGCCGGTCCGGGGGACGACCGGGGGACGCGGTCTGCATGCTCTGCGGGTTCTACCCCGCCGGGTCCCCGCGGGCCGCGGTCTTTCTCTTTGTCCCGCGCGGTTTCGGACCTTCGAAGGCCGCCCCGCTGGCCGGCCGGATCTTCCGGGATTTCTGCACCCGCAGGCGGCTTTACTGAGAGAGAAGGCTGTGGGCTGTAGTCCCTTCAAAGTAAATTCTTTGGCAAAATGAGCAAGATTTGAAATCGTCGGTGGGCTCCCACCGCTTTCAGAGCGGGGAAACCCGATGCGGGGACGAAGAAGGGAATCCCGGCAGCGTCGTCCGGTTTGCCACGCTTGTGCCGATCCGGGTCCGGAATCGACGTAACAGGCCTCTCGCAAAGACGCCAGGATGCAAAGCCTCGCAAAGGAATCCCCCTTTTCCGCTTCCGGCTTTGCGAGGCTTGGCGTCTTTGCGTCTTTGCGAGAGGTAAAAACCGCCTGTTTTTTTCTGGAGCGTCCGGATGATCCGTGTCCATCCGTGTTCATCCGTGGTTTCTCTCCGGTTTATCCGGGTTGGGCTGTAGGCGCGGAGGGGGGTTCCCATCGGGGTCGGTATCGGTATCGGTATCGGTATCGCAATCGCAGTCGCAGTCGCAATCGCAGTCGCAGTCGCAATCGCTGTCGCAATCGCAGTCGCAGTCGCTATCACAATCGCTGTCGCAATCGCTGTCGCAGCTGCAATCGTTCTCGCAACCGGGATCGGCGGCCCCCTTGGCGGCGACAGCCCGCAACCCCCGATCTTCTCCCTTCCTTGCGGAGTGCGGCGCGAAGGCTGCCGGAGCGCCGCTTTGATCGCGCCGCGCAGGCCGCCGAAACGGCGTCCTGTCCCCGGGGCGGCGGGGCGAGGAAACGCACCCCGAAAGGGTGCGGGGAAGGCGGGTCCGTCTGAAGGTTCAGGCCGGAATCAGGGCCGTCGGGATCACCCTGCTTTCGCCCCGGAATCCCGTTCGTGTCTTCCGTGTATTTCGTGGTTCAGTCTTCCGATCATCCGTGTTCATCCGTGGTTTTTTCCGGTTTACCCGGGTTGGGCTGTCGTACCTTCAAAGTAAACTCGTTGCCAAATCGCGCAAGATGTTGGAAACAAGCTTTCGGGAGGGGTGATCGCGGGTGATGCGGGATTTACCTCCCATGGGGTCTTCCTTTGCGAGCTTGGCGCCTTGGCGAGAACCTGTCCGGATCTTGATCTCGCAGGCGCAAAGATCGCCAAGAAAACCGGACAGCCGGGATGCAGCCAAAGGGTACGGAAGTCCGCCTTCACCGGGTCGCCACGAAACAGATCATTCCCTGGGTGGGCCGTCGCCGACCTGTTTCCGCAGGAGGGCGCAGAACATGCCCGGCATCCGGTGCTTCTGCGGGAGGACCTGGAAGTAGCGGTCGTCGATGAAGGTCTCGAACTTCTCCGCGGGGAGCCAGAACCCCGTGGCGTGGTGCTCCGCGAGAAACGCCGCGGGGCTCACGAGGTCCCACCCCTCCCGGCTGCCGAGGAAACGCCGCACCACCTTGTGGTTCTCCTCCTGGAAGAGGGAGCAGGTGATGTAGGCCAGCAGGCCGCCCGGTGCGCAGAAGGGGGCGGCCTCGTCGAGGATGCCGAGCTGGACGCGGTTCATCTCTTCGGGCTCGCTGTCCTTGAGCTTCCACTTCAGCTCGGGCTGGCGCCGGAAGTTCCCGCTCCCGGTGCAGGGCGTGTCCACCACCACCAGGTCGAAGAGCAGGCTGCGACGCTTGATGGACGCCATCCCCTCCATCCGGACGTTCTGCACCCCCTCGCGCCGCAGGCGTTTCCGGAGGTTCTGCAGCCGCCACATCTGCTTGTCGTGGACGTAGACCTCCCCCCTGCCCTTCATGATGTGGGCCAGGGTCAGGCACTTGCCCCCCTCCCCCGCGCAGAAGTCCAGCAGCCGGGACCCGGGCCGGGGGTTCAGGTAGAAGCAGGTCAGCTGGGAAGACAGGCTCTGCAGGGTGAATTGCCCCTTTCGGTACCCGGGGTGGGACAGGGCGTCGAAGCGACGGGTGAGGGTGGCCCCGAAGGGCGACCACTCGGAAGCCGCCCCGGCGAAACCCTCGGCCCGAAGGGAATCCAGCAGTCCCTCCACGGAGCCCTTCAACGGGTTGACCCGGACGGCGACGTCGGGGAGCGTGTTGTTGAAACGGCAGAGGTCCTCCACCTCCTTCCAGGGGTAGGCGCCGAGCCACTTGCGGATCATCCAGAGGGGGTGGGAGTGGTACAGCCAGAGGCATTCCAGGTCCTTTTTCTTCTTCGCTTTGAAGATTTCCTCCGGCGGGTTGTGCTCGAGAAAGCCGAGGAACTTGCGAACGCGGGATTTCGCCGCCATGGCCGAGAAGACCGTTTCCTCCACGGGCCCCCGGACCGCCCCCTCCTGGTGGCGGCAGGCGATCCAGAGGCGGATGTCCTCGGGTTCGGTGTCCTCGATCCCCGTTTTCTCCGCGAAACGTTCCACCAGGGTCCGGTAGCGGTTCTTGAGCTGCACGAAGCTCATCACGGCGTCGTGCAGCCACTGGCGTTCCTCCGTGGTGTACTCCCCGGCGCCCAGGAGGCGTCCGATGGCCCGACCGGCGAATTCCCGCCCCGCGAGGAGTTCGGCCACCGTCTCCTCCAGTCGCTTGATGTCCGCCATGAAGATCATACAATCTCCTTCTCGAAGAACAGGGTGACTTTCTCCCCGAATTCCTTCCGCACGATCTCGGCGCCCTCCGCCTTGAGCCGCCGCTCCGCCTCCGGGAGGGCCGCGTAGTCGAGGACCAGGCTCCCGCTTTCCCGTCGGGTGAGCGGCCGGATCCCCGCCACGTCGAGGGCCGAGGACGCGCCCCCGCCGTAAGCCCGGACCAGCCCGCCGACGCCCAATTTGATCCCCCCGAAGTACCGGACCACCACCACGGCCGCGTTGGTGAGGTCCCGCCCCTGGATCGGTGCCAGGACGGGTCGACCCGCGCTGTTGTGAGGCTCCCCGTCGTCGGAGAACCGGATGCACTGGCGTCCGTCCGCCTCCCGGATGACGTAGGCGAAGACGTAGTGGTTCGCCCCCGGAAAGCGCCGCCGGATCTCCTCGAGCTGCCGGCGGAACGCGTCCTCGCTGTCCGCCCGGAAGGCGAGGGAAACGAAGCGGGATTTCTGGATGAGGGCTTCCGTTTGAGAATCCCGGGCGAGGGTGAGCATGTCGTCCTGCCGGCGAATAAAAAAAAGGAAACCCGGTGGGGTTTCCTTGGGTTTCCCTCGCTGGGGATGCTTATTCTTCGGGGGCGATGGCACCCACCGGGCAAACGTCGGCGCAGGTCCCGCAGTCGGTGCAGGTGTCAGGGTCGATCTTGTAGATATCGCCTTCGCTGATGGCATCGACGGGGCATTCGGGTTTGCAGGTTCCGCAAGCGGTGCAACTGTCGCTGATCACGTAAGCCATGGATGACCTCCTAAAATCAAAAATCGGCAGAATGATAAGACGCCCGTCGAAGGGCTGTCAAGTGAAATCTCGTGTCCGCCCTTCCTCCGAAGCTGTTTGCACGCGCCGTCCCGGCGCGAGGGTGAGAAGGGCAACCCCGCGCGCGGGGGAAGGGTCACCCGTCGGGGATGACGGTCAGCCTCGCCGGGGGAAGGATGCCCAGGTTGTCCTTTTCGCGTCCCGGGTCGGGGGGAAGGGTTTGAAGGATGCGATAGACGTCCAGGATCTCGAGGGGGGGGTCGCCCGTCGCGGGCGCCAGCGGGAGAAGGCCCCAGTAATCGCTCCAGAAACCGGCCCGGGCCCGGGGGCTCAGCGTCCGCAGCGGGCAGGGGGTCCGGACCGCCAGGCGGGCGATGCGCTGCGCCCGGTGGCCCTCCTCGTAGGCCGAGGCGTAGGTGGAGGACAGCAGGGCCGGGCGGACCAGGATGTCGCCGGGCCGGGGCCTCCGGTCGTAGCGCAGGATGCACTTCCCCCCCCGGGCGCTGACATAGTGCCGCAATCCCCACTCGCCGGCGTACCAGAGTGTGCGCCCCGGAGCGGCGTAACGGGCGAAAATTGCGTCCACGGCCGCCCGCTGCCGACCGGCGAGGTCGGTGTCCGCCCACGCCGCCAGGAGGGCCAGGGCGACCTGCCCCCCGGCCAATAAGGCCCAGAGAGGACGGCGGCGCCGCCCGGGCGCCGGGTTTTCCCCCGGCCGCTCCCCGGCGGGGCCCGGGGACAGGGATTCGCTCAGGAGGAAGCACAGAACCGCCGGCGGGACGATCCAGAGCAGGTAACGGACGGCCCCGTGGGGCCACGTCTTCACCGTGAGGAGGAACAGGAGCGGAAGCCAGGCGGCCAGCGCGAGGTGGAAGGGCCGCCGCTCCCGGTCGAAACGGGCGGCCCGGGCCGCCGCCAGGGTCCCCTCCACCAGGAGGATGATCCCCGCGGCCGCCCCGAACGCGACCAGGGCGTGCCGCAGCGTCCCCTCCCCCGGGAACCGGAGCGCCAACCGGAAACCGATGGCCAGGGCGGCCAGGAGGTAGAGCTTTCCCCGGATCGTTCGCCACTGCCAGACAAGGAGAGCGGCGGGGAAGAGGACCATGGACCCGGCGGCGACGAGGTTGTAGAAGAGGCGGTACTCGACGCCCCCGTAGCTGCGGTCCTGGATCACGGCGACCACCCGGGCGGCGTCCGCCAGGACGAAGCGGCCGGTCTGGAACCAGACGAAAGCCAGCCACCCCCCCAGGCAGGCCGCGGGCGGCAAGCCGAGGAGGAGGGTGTTCCGCAGCCGCCGTCGCGACAGGAGCAGCGCCACCCCCGGCGGGAGGAGGAACATCACCGCCACGTAGGAGACGAGGCAGGCCGCCCCGATCCAGGCCCCCCCGGCCAGCACGGCCGCCGGCCGGTTGTCCCGGAGGCCGCGGAAGGCCGCGGCGACACCGGTCACGCCCAGCGCCAGCGCCGGCAGGTCCATCATCACCGTGTGGCTCACCGTGAAGACGGCCGGGGAGAAAAACGCCAGGAACGCCGCGGGGAACGGGGGAAGGGCGAAGAACTCCGCCAGGCACCAGACCGCCGTCACCAGCAGCAGCGAGAAGAGGATGAACCCCAGGTGAAGCGACCACTCGGGGTCCTCTCCCCCCAGCTTGTAAAAGGGGTACATGAGGTAGACCACCAGGGGGGGGTGGGAGTGGGACATCATGTCCGTGGAAACCTGGCCGTCCCACAGCACCGGCTCTCCCATGGGGTTGAGGGGGGCCCGGTCGATGTTCCGCATCAGCCGGAGGTAGATGGGGTCGTCGATGTTGAAGGCCGAGACCAGGGCGAAGGCCAATTGCACCAGCACAACGACGGTAAGCAGGACCGCGAGAGGGCGCCTCCCCGCCCAAAGCCGGGCGGCTCCCCAAGCCCCCCCCAGGATTCCCTGACTGCCCGACGGCACATTCAACCCAGCACCCATCTGTTCCTCCACCTCTTCCCCGTCCTCGCCGATTTTCGCGCCAGGCAGAACTGAAAACGTCATCCCTTTGGATTCTCAATCCTTTGGGCCCCAAAGTCAAGAGCATTGGAGCGCCGTCCAAGACCCGTGAACCGGAATATCGTAAACAATGGGTCATTGACAAGGCACTGTTTCCTGCTATATCATATATTCAGGAATTTATAAATTTTCAGGAGTTCCATATGCCTTCTGTAAAAGTTCTTCCTAAGGGTCAGATTACACTTCCGAAGGAATTTCGGAAACAATTCCATATTCTGGACGGGGACACCCTGATCATCGAGGTGGAAGCCGACCGTGCAATCCTGAGGAAAAGCAAGAGTCTCTTTGACTTCAAGGGAGCGCTGCCCGACTTGGGGATGAGCATCGACGAAATCCGGGACAAAGCCCTCACCCTCGGGGCCGGCGATCATGACTGAAGCCTTCCTCGACACCAGCGCACTGCTCCGGTTCCTGATCAAGGACGATTCCCGCAAGGCGGACGCCGTGGAGGACCTGCTGAGGACGGCGCCCGAGAAGGGGATCGCTCTCCATATCCTGCCGGTGGTCCTTCTCGAGATCGTCTGGGTCCTGGAAAAGGTCTACCGTCTTGAGAGGAGAGCAATCCGTGAACTCCTGGAAGCCATTGTCAGCACATCGGAGGTAAAGGTGATGATGGAGGACGTCTTCCTTCAGGCCGTCAAGGTGTACGAAGAGAAGAACGTGAAATTCGCCGATGCCGTGATGGGCTACTGGGGGCTCTCACAGAAGCTGTCCAAGGTTTTCACTTACGACGAGAAAGACTTCCGGCGCATTCCGGGCCTGACGGTGTGCAAACCAGAATGGCCTGTTGGAAGATGAGGTCAGTGAATCACCCGGAGTGCGATGCTGCGAGTATCTCTGGCCGATCTGGCGGCCATGCCTCCGACCACGCTCTTTTAAAAAAAAGGGCGGGCTCGATAGCCCGCCCAGTGTAATTTCCGCTCCCCGCAGCCGGGGCGCGGTCGATCGGCCTCAGTAAAGGGGGACCCCGGCGTAGGTCACCAGCCGCTTCCCGTCCGACGTCTCGATGAACGCGTGCGCCGTGAAGATGTTGTTCCCCTCCACCAGCAGCCACGCCATCACCCCGTCCGTCGGGATCGCCTCCGTCACGTCCACGTCCGCCTTCGCGTTCTTTGCCAGCGCCACCGGGTACGTCCCCAGCAGCAGCCCGTCCGCTCCGTACGCTTTCACCGTCGCCGCCATCGGCGCGTCGCTCTTGTTGATCAGCCGCACGTGCGTGCCCCCGAGCTCAACCACCGGGAACACCTGCCGCCCGTACGCCTGCTCCAGCGCCCGCAACCCGTCGAACCGGAACGGCGTCCCCCGCGACAGCACCAGCTCGAAACCCACGATCCGCTCGAACGCCCCCAGCAG
>JAGNHB010000092.1 GCA_018001935.1 Acidobacteriota bacterium | reverse complement strand
GGACGACGCTGCCGGGATTCCCTCCTCCGTCCCCGCATCGGGTTTCCCCGCTCTGAAAGCGGTGGGAGCCCACCGACGATTTCAAATCTTGCTCATTTTGCCAAAGATCTTACTTCGTAGGGACTAACAGCCTTCAGCCTAACAGCCTTCAGCCTAACAGCCTAACAGCCTAACAGCCTTCAGCCTAACAGCCTATCCCCTTCCCCCAGGGCCTCGTTCAGGCTGCCCGCCCGGTAGCCCTGGAGGTCGAGGGTCACGTAGTGGTACCCGAGGGCCCTCAGGTGCCGGATCGTCTCGTCCCGCAGGCCGGGGTCCGCGAACCGCCCCACCTCCGACGGGGCGACCTCCACCCGGCAGAGGTCCCCGTGGTGGCGCACCCGGTACTGGGAGAACCCCCGGGACTTCAGGAAGGCTTCCCCCGCCCCGATCCGGGCCAGCAGGGACTCGGTGATCTCCACGCCGTAGGGGACCCGGGTGGCCAGGCAGGCCATGGCGGGCTTGGCGGCGGTGGAGAGCCCCTCCCGCGCCGAGAGGCGGCGGATCTCCTCCTTGGTCAGGCCCGCCTCGGCCAGGGGGTGGCGCACCCCCATTTCCGCCGCCGCTTTCCGCCCGGGGCGGAAGTCCCGGGCGTCGTCGGCGTTGTCGCCCGTCGCCACCCAGGCCAGCCCCCGCTCGCGGGCGACGCGGCGGAGTTCCGTCAGGAGGGCTTTCTTGCAGTGATAGCAGCGCTCGGGCGTGTTGTGCCGGAAGGCCTCGATCTCCATCTCCCGCGTGTGGACCGTCTCCAGCCCGATCCCCAGGCCCTCGGCCAGGGTGCGGGCCTCGGTCGCCTCGGACGCGGGGAGGGACGCCCCCACCGCGAGCGCCGCGAAGCACCGGTCGCCCAGGGCCCGGCGGGCGGCCCAGGCGAGAAAGGTGCTGTCCACCCCGCCGCTGAAGGCCACGAGGACGGAGCCCAGCTCCCGGAGGATCGCCGCCAGGCGCGCTTCCTTGGCCTCAATCGTCTCGTTCTCCACCTTCGTCTCCTCCCCTTTTCATTCGGACCGGTCCGGCCTCCCGGCCCGGCGCTTGCATGCGGGCCGTCACCGTCCCGCGTGCGCGGGCCGGCAGGGAGCGGGCTCCCACGCGGAGGGAAAGCGTTCCCGCTGTCCCCGCGCCCGCCCACCGGACAGGGATGGTACCACGGTTCCAGCCTCGGCGAAACGCCGACCGAAGGATGAGGCGGCACTTTCTCTCCGACCCCGCCCCCAGGTCGTCCCCGGGAAAATCGATGCGTTCGTAATAAGTCCATTTCTCTCGTAGGGGCACTGAGGCACGGAGCGATGCAAATCTTACTTATTAAAATCGATGCGGTCGCAAAAAGTACCATCCCCCTCCGGGTGATGGCTCAAACAAAGGCTTTACAGCCACTTTTCCGTCCGTCTTCCGACTTTTTGCGAACCCGTCAAAATCAGCAAACCTTATGATTCTTCTCCGTGCCTCTGTGCCTCTGTGAGATCACAATCAGGACTTTTTTCGACCGCATCAACCATTGACCTCCCAGGAAAAGTACCATCGGTCTTCCCTTGGGTGACGGAGTGGGGTACAATCCCCGTGTCCCCGGGCGGCATCCCGTGCGGCCGGGGGCCACGGAACGAAACCAGTCCAGGAGGAGGAACCATGAGCAGCAAGCACGAGATGACCGAGAACGGCGAACTCTATATCTCCCACATCGAGGCGAAGAAGCGCTTCAAGGTGTCCCGGAAGCAGCTCAACGAGTGGAGCGCCGCGGGCAAGGTCCGGCTCATCCAGCGGGAGATGACCCGGATGCCCCACCAGCTGATGAACGACAACCAACTGGAACTCCACTTCTACCACGCGGGGGACATCGAGAAGGCGGTGAACCTCTGCTAAGATGGCGGCCGGCAGGGGGCGAGCATGATCGAAATCCGTAAACCGGTCACGGTGGTGGGCCGCGGGGACCCCGAGTACGGGTGGGTGCCCGACATCGACCTCGCCGTGTACGACACCAACCACTACGTCTCCCGCCAGCACCTCCGCCTTCACCTTCAGCCCGGGGTCTGCCTGGTGGAAGACCTCGGGAGCCGCAACGGCCTGTTCCTCAACGGCCGCCAGCAGGTCTTCCCCGGGGTCCGGATCGCCCTCCAGGACGGGGACGTCCTCTCGGTCTTCAACTTCCAGATCACTTACCGCTTCCTCGAGGGGCGTCACTTCCTCATCCCCGTCACCGCCACCCGGGTGACGCTCCCCACGGGGGCCGGCGACGGCACGGTTTTCATGGGGACGCCGCAGGCCGGGCCGCCGCCGGAGATCTCCCCCGCCGACGCGGCGGAGACCCGGGCCAACCGGCGCTTTGCCTGGGTGCTGGTGGGCGCCGCCGCGGTGATGGTGGTCTGCGTCATGGTGATGCTTTTCGTGATCTTCTCGGGGCCCAGCGACATGGACATGGTGGAGAAGGTCCGCCGGGCCCTGGACGAGGGCCGTTTCTTCGAACCGGCGGACAACTGCGTGGCCGGGCTCTACCGGGACTTCGTGGCCCGTTATCCCCGCTCGTCGTCCCGCGCCTACGTGGAGCAGAGCATCCGGGACCGCTTCGAGGCCGACGGCAACGCCGCTTTCGCCCGGTACACCCGGAACCCGTACGAGGCGGTCGACTGGGCCGACCTGCAGGGGAAGTACACGTTCCTCAGCGAGATGCTCCCGCAGGAGCCCGATCTCTCGGCCCGCCGTCACTTCAGCCAGGGGGCGCGCCTGCTGGGGCTCCGGGACTACCCGGGGGCCCTCCGGGAATTCGGGGAGGCGCAGAGGCTCCGCCCCCGCTGGTTCCTGCCCTGCTACGCGTCCGGGCTGGCGATGGAGGTGCTCGGCGACCCCGCCTGCCTCGAGGCCTACGCCAAGGCGTCGGAACTCGAGCCGGGTTTTTTGTGGGCGTACAAGGAGGCGGGGGACGTCCATTTCCGGAACCGGGCCTACGACAAGGCCTACGACGCTTTCCAGCCGGCCCTGGCCATCGGCTCCCTGCAGCCCGACCTCTTTTTCGACTTCGGCGAGACCTGCATGCACCTGGAACGTTTCGACGAGGCCCGGCAGGGTTTTCGCAAGTACGTGCTCTACGGGACCGACGCGCAGCGCCGGGCCCGGGCCCGGGAGATGATCCGGAGGCTCGACGGCCTCCCCCCGGAAAGTGACCCGTCGACCGGGGACCTCTGAAGCCCCGACCCCCTCGAGACAACCGCGGTAGTGCTCCTGCCCCGGGCGGAAGGAAGGTGTTCGGTGACGACCAACAAGAACGGCATCCTGGCGCGAATCCGCGAACGGGGGATCCTCTTCGACGGCGCCATGGGGACGCTGATCGAGGCCCGCCGCCCCGAACTCCCCGACTTTTCCTGCGGCGAGCAGCTGGTCCTGGAGAAAGGCCCCGTCATCGCCGACATCCACCGCCGCTACTTCGAGGCGGGGGCCGACGTGGTGGAGACCTGCACCTTCGGCGCCACGCCCCACAAGCTCGGCCTGTACGGCCTCGACGGGAAGGTCCGGGAGATCAACTTCCAGGCGGTGATGCTGGCCCGGCGGGCCGCCCTGGACTTCCCGGACGCCCTCGTGGCCGGCTCCATCGGCCCCACGGGCCTCCTCTCCATCGAGAAGCGGACCGATTTCAGCCACTTCTACCGGAACTTCCACGTCCAGGCGGAGTCGCTCCTCCTGGCGGGCGTCGACATCCTCCTCCTGGAGACCTGCAACGACGTCCTGGAGGCCCGGGCGGGCATCCTGGCCTGCCGCGACGCCATGAAGCGGGTGCGCCGCGAGGCCGTCCTGGCGGTCAGCTTCACCCTGGACGGCGGGGGGCGCGTCCTCATGGGGACCCCGCTGGAGGTGGCGGCGCTGAGCGTGGACCACATGGGCGTCGACCTCATCGGGGTGAACTGCTCCATGGGCCCGGACACGCTCTTCGAACTCGCGAAAGGGCTCCCGTCGAAAGTGCGGGCCCTCCTCCTCGCCATGCCCAACTGCGGCCTCCCGGAGAACCGCGACGGCAAGGCCGTCTACACCATGCCGCCCGAGACCTTCGCCGACCTCACCCTGGAATTCCGCAAGGCCGGTTTCCACGCCCTCGGCGGGTGCTGCGGGACGACCCCCGAGTGCATCCGGGCCCTGCGAGAGCGTTTCCACCGTGTGCACTTCCCCGCGTCCGACGGCCGGCGGAAGGGGGTCAACGCCCTCACCGGGGCCTTCGAGATGATCCACCTGGACGGGCCGGCCCGTCCCGTCCTGATCGGGGAGCGGCTCAACTACCACGGCAGCCGCAAGTTTCGCACGGCCATGGACAACGCCGACCTCGACACCATGATCGCCATCGCCAACGCCCAGCTGGAGCACGGCGCGGGCGTCCTGGACGTCTGTCTCGCCACCCGGGAACTCCCCCGTCACCTGGAACTGATCCGCAGCGTCTACCCGGCCCTGACCGTCAACGTCCCCGGCCCGCTCATGGCGGACACCACCGAGCCCGAGGCGCTGGAGGAAGCGTGCTGCCGGATGCACGGGCGCGGCATCCTCAACTCCTGCAACCTGGAGGACGAGGATAAATGCCGGAAAGTCATGCAGCTGGCCCGACGTTACGGCCAGATGCTGGTGTGCCTGCCCCTGACGCCCGAGGGGATCCCCCGGGAGGCCGCCCGGCGGCTCGAAGTGGCCCAGAAACTCCTCGCCATCGCGCTGGAGGAGGGCCTTGCGCCCAGCGACCTCCTGTTCGACCCCCTGGTCCTGACCCTGGGGACGGGGCGGCCCGAGGACCGCACCAACGGCATCGTGGCCCTCGACGCCCTCGAGCTGTTCAAGCGGAACTTCCCCGCGTCCCGCACCGTGATGGGGGTCAGCAACGTGTCCTACGGCCTGCCGCCGGCGGCGAGGATCGCCCTGAACAACGCCCTGCTTCACCACGCCGCGCGGCTCGGCCTCGATTTCGCCATCTTCAACCCCCTCGAACGCCGGAAACGGGAGGAGGTCCCCGCGGAGATGTGGCAGGCGGCCGAAGACCTGATCTTCGACCGTTCGACGGAGGCGCTGGACACCCTCCTGGGCCTCCGCCCGGTGGAGGAGGCGGCGGCCCCCGGCCTTCCCGCCGCGGAAGCGGCCGACCCGGCGACCCGCCTGCGGGAGATGATCCTGCGCCGCCGCCGGGAGGGTTTCCTGCCCCTGATGGAGCGGACGGCCGCGGACGCCTCGCCCCAGGCCGTCGTCTCCGAGGTCTTCCTGAAAGCCATGCAGGAGGTGGGCCGCCTCATGGACGAGAAGGGGCTCCCGCTGCCGTACGTCCTGGAGTCCGCCTCCATGGTCCAGGAGGGGCTGACCCACCTCAAACGCCTGTTCCCCGTCACGGAGACGAAGGGAAAAGGGCGCATCGTCCTGGCCACGGTGAAGGGGGACGTCCACGACATCGGGAAGAACCTCGTCCGGATGCTCCTCACCCACAACGGGTTCGACGTTGTCGATCTCGGGGTGGACGTCGCCTCCGAGCACGTGGTGGACGCCGCCGTCACCGGGAAGGCGGACGCGGTGGGTCTCTCGGCCCTGCTCGTCTCCACCTCCCGGGAGATGCGGCGCGTGGTGGAGCTGCTCCACGCGCGGGGCGGCGACGTGCCGGTGGTCCTGGGCGGCGCCGCCGTCAACGCGGCCTACGCCCGCGAAGTCGGGTGCCTCGAGGACGGGCCCTACGAGGGCGGGGTGTTCCACGCCCCGGACGCCTTCCACGGGCTCAAGCTCTTCGACGGGCTCGTGGAGGCGGGGCAGCGCGACCGGCTCAAGGCGAGGGCCCTCGAGGAGAGCCGGGCGGCGGGGCTCCTGGTGGAAGCGCGCATGCGGGGGGTCCCCGTGGAGAAACTGGTGGAGGAGCGGCCCGCCCGGCCGCGGCGTCCGTTCCTGGAAAAGGCCGTCCGGACCTTCTGCGTGGACATCGGGCTTCTCATCCGCGGCTTCGACTTCGAGCACCAGTGCGGGAAAAAATTCCTGGGCAAGGGCCGGATGGAGGAGGAGTTCTACGAGAGCCTGCTGCGGACCGGCCAGTATCTCCTGGACTCCATCCGGAAGGAAAACCTGACGGCCCCGATGGGGGTGGTGGGGACCTTCCCCGTGCAGTTCCGGGACGACCGGCTCGTCCTGCGGAAGGACGACGCCGACTTCCCCGTGAGCCTGTCCCCCTCGTGCTGGAAGCGGCTCATCCGCCGCGATGAAGAACTGGTCCTGCCGATCCTGGCGGTGACCCTCGGCGGGCGGCTGAACACCGAGGTCAAGCGGCGCTTCGACGAGGGCGATTACCTGAAGGGGTACATGCTCTCCACCATCGGGGCCGAACTGGCCGAGGAGATGGCGGAGGTGACCACCTGCGCCATGCTGGAGGAGATGGGCGTGGAACGGCACACCGTGGTGCGTTACAGCCCGGGTTACCCCATCTGGCCCGAACTGGAGGACCAGCGGGCCCTCTTCGAGATCCTCGGGGTCGAGGACCGCATCGGGGCCCGCCTCTCCGAGGGTTTCCAGATCATCCCCGAGTTCTCCGTCACGGCCGGGCTGGTGCACAAGGTGACGTAGGCTGAAGGGGTTTAGGCTGAAGGGGTTTAGGCTGAAGGTCCGGAGGGATCCGCATCGGCATCCGCATCGGCATCCGCATCGGCATCGGCATCGGCATCGGCATCGGCATCGGTATCGGTATCGGTATCGGTATCGCCATCGCAATCGCCATCGCAGCCGCCATCGCCATCGCAGCCGCAATCGCCATCGCAGCCGCAATCGCCATCGCAGCCGCCATCGCAACCACAACCACAACCGCAACCGCAGCCGCAACCATAACGGCAACCGCAATCGACATCGCTTCGGAGGAAAATCGGCGTCACCGCCGCGACCGGCGCCATTGCCGCGACCGGCGTCGGGGGAGCCGGCAGACCGGGCCGGGGGCACCGCTGCCGCACGATCGGTCCGATCAGTCCGACCAGTCCGACAGGTCCGACAGGTCCGACAGGTCCGGGGCGCCCCGCCGCCGCCTCCGCGGTGTCTTCCACCCTCTCAGGGGTTTCCCCCCGGATCACCCGGTCGGCTCACGCCGGCAGTTTCCGCCAGGCCCAGGCCCAGATGACGGTCCCGAGCCCCATGGTGGCGGGGATCAGCCACATGGCGAGCGGCAGGCTGCCGGTGAGGTCCGAGATGGCCCCGATGATGGGCGGGCTGACGGCGTCCCCCAGGATGTGGATCAGCAGGATGCTCAGGCTGAAGGCCCGCGCCCGGTACGCCGGTTCGACGCAGTTGAGCAGGACGGTGTTGATGGGCCCGTTGTAGAACCAGAGGAAGAACTGGGCCAGCAGGATGCAGCCGATGATGGCGGCCCGGTCCTGGAGGGTCAGGGCCAGCACGGCGAACCCGAAGGCCGGCGCCATGGAGACGGCGGAGAGGGCGAGGTAGGGGTGGCGGGTCCGGCCCCGGAGACGGTCGGCCAGGATGCCCCCCGTCAGGGTGCCGAGGAGCCCCCCGATGATGGTGACGGTCCCCAGAACGCTCCCGGCCTCGGCGTGGCTCATGCCCCGGTGGCGCGAGAGGAAGGTGGGGAACCAGTCGGCCATGCCGCCGGAGGCGAAGGTGATGGCCGTGTACCCCGCGACGGCGAGGACGTACTCCCGGTTCCGGCGCAGGGAGTGCAGGGCGTTCTTCCAGGAGGGCGGCGGGCCCGAGGGTTTCCCGTCCTGGGCCCCGAGCCCGGGGTCGCGGATCATCAGGGCCGTCACGGCCGCGGCCACGCCCGGCAGCCCGACGATCAGGAAGGCGGCGCGCCACCCGAGGTGTTCGCCGAGGATCCCTCCGAGGGAGAACCCCAGGGCGGCCCCGATGGGGATGGCCGTGTAGAAGACCGTCAGGACGCGGTTCCGTCGCTCCGGGGGGTACAGATCGCTCATGAGGGCCGGTGCGAGGGTGGCGTACGCCGCCTCGCCGACCCCCACGCAGGCCCGGGCGGCCAGGAAGGACCAGAACCCGGTGGCGAAGGCCGCCGCGGCCGTGGCCAGGGACCAGAGCGCCACCCCGAGGGCGATGAGCCCTTTCCGGGAGTGCCGGTCCGCCAGGGCGCCGAAGACGGGGCTCGCCAGCATGTAAACGACCACGAAGGCGGAGAGCGGGAGACTCGTCTCGGCGTCCGTGAGCTTCAGGTCGCTCTTGAACAGGTCCTTGACCGCGCTGGGGACGTAGCGGTCGAGGTAGTTGAGCAGGTTCATGGCCGTCAGGACGGAGACGGCGAAGACGGCGCCGGGCATGACGGCGGAACCGTGTGACTTGGGGAGGGTGCTGGGCCGCTGGGGTGTCATGCCGCCTCTCGAGGGTCTGTGCCGACGATCCGAGGGGGGATTATACCCCGGGTCCCCTTCCGGTGAGAGGGGAAAGTGGGGCCGCGAGGGGTGGAAAGCGGGAGAATGAGGGATTTTTCACAGTGTTTCGGGAGTTTTTCCCACTGGCGGCGACCGGAAAAAGCCCTTACCATCAAATCATGGGCAGCCCGGTGAGCCGGTTTCCCGCGAACGTCGAGACTCCAAACCCCGCGGGAACCCGGCGACAGGAACGGAGGGGTCCCGGGCCGTCCATAACCTCCTGAGATCCGGAAGGGGCGGCCGGTTCGGGCCGGCCGCCCCCCAAGGGCAACTCGGGAAATCCACGCGGCCGGAGGTTCCCATGGTCGGCATGCAACCCGTACAAAACCGGTTGGAGCGGACTCCCGTCGTGACGCCGCCGGAAACCCCCTCTCCCGAAGCCCTGCTGGTCCTGGACGGAGCCGGGTGGAGGGACTTTCTCTACGATGAACCCGCCGCACCCCTCCCGGACCTCGAGGCCTTCGACGAGATTCTCTTCCGCTTCGAAGGCCTCCAGCGGGCGGTGGCGTTCCTGATGCGGGAGATGGAGCGCCGGTCCGACGACGTCTGACATCCCCCCTGCAATTCCATCGCCCTCCGGGCGATGACGGAAAACAGGGTTTACCCCGTTTTTCCCGTTCGTTTCACGACGGAATCAGCCCCCTTCCGCCTTGATGCGTTCTTGAAATGGGAGCGCGGGCGTCCCGCCCGCGCTCCATGGATTTTCACGTCCCAGTGAGCCTTGACGGGTTCGCAAAAAGTCGGAAGACGGACCGGAAAGTCTCTGTAAAGCCTTTGTTTGAGCCATGACCCGGAGGGTGGCGGCACTTTGTGCGGGGGCGTCAGCCTTGACGACCCCGGAAAAAGACTGTTTACGCCCGCGAATCACGCGAACTGTCGCGAATCGAGCTATCACAAGTCATTTTGTTTCTTTGTATTCGCGTCCATTGGCGTTATTCGCGGGAAAGAGCCGGTTGGCGGCTTTTCGCGGGGATGTCGATAAAAAAAAGGCGGCGCTGGTGCGCCGCCTTTGGCCTTGATCGAGGGGGATCAGAAGCGGACGATCAGGGAGATGATCAGCTGGTTGCCCTTGTAGTCGCTCTCGCCGATCTCGTAGAAGCTGGCGGCCGTGCTCTGGCCCACGTCGGACTTGCGGTCCTGGCCCATGGTCCGGACGTAGGCGATGTCGGCCTGGACGTAGTTGATGGTGATGCCGCCGCCGACGGTGAACCCGTTGATGGCGGTCTGCTGGTAGTTGGTGCCCTCGCTGTCGAAGTAGTTGCTCGGGTTGTTGGAGCGGAAGTAGCCGGCGCGGACGGGGACGACCCAGCCGTTCTTCATGATGAAGGTGTACTCGCCGCCCAGGCGGACGGTGTGGACGTCGTGCTGACGGCGCACCCACACGTTGGGGAAGGCGTAGGTGCCGAAGGCGGCGGGGACGTCGTACACGATCTTGCCTTCACGCCACTGGGTCCACATGTAGTCGCTGGCGAGGAGCAGGTTCTGGGTGGGGCGGTAGGCGACGCCGAAGCCGGCGCTCTGGGGCCAGGTCACGCGGCCGTGCCAGTCGTTGGTGATCTGCCAGTGGTAGTCCGCCCCGGTGGTGGCGCGGAAGGAGCCCGGCCCGCGGGTGTACTGCTCCCGGATGGAGCGGTTGAACTTGGTGTGGTACACGAAACCGGCGGAGAACTTGTCGTTGGGCTTCCAGAGGAGGCCCAGGTCGGCGGTGAAGCCGGTGAACGAGAAGTAGTCGTCCACGTGGTCCATGTACATGCTGGCGTAGGTGCCGTCGGTGGTGCCGACTTCCTCGTAGATGGCGCTGCGGTAGGAATACTTGGCCTTGAGGTAGTTCAGGGAGAAGCCCAGGTGCAGCTTCTTCACCAGCTCGATGGAGAAGGTCCCGGTCCAGAGGTCGATGCCGCCCTTGGGCGCCATGGTGATCCGCCGGTTCTGGATCTCGTCGACGCCGCTGGGCATGTGGAAGGTGAACACGCGACCGACGTTGCCGTCGGGCTGCTGAAGGATCCGGTTGTAGCTGACCTGGACGGCGCACTGACGGTCCTTCCAGAGGAAGGGGTAGGTGCCGGACACGAACTGCAGGGCGTTGATGTCGTAGTGCCCGGTTTCGTGGGCGTCGTAGGTGGTGGTGTTGGCGCCGGAGCGGTAGTCGCCGTTGATGCGGGTGGTCCGGTCGTCGTTGATGAAGTTGTAGACCAGGGTGACCTGGGGCCGCTTGAGCTGGGACAGGCCCGCCGGGTTCCAGGTGGCGGCGGTGCCGTCGTCGGCGACGGCGGTGAAGGCGCCGCCCATGCCCATGGCCCGGGCCCCGACCCCGTTGTTGGTGGTGGGGATGGTCACTTTGGGAGGCTCGAACGTGGGTACCTGTGCGACCGCGACCACCGTGAGAGCGGCCAGGGCCAGGACAGTCCAGAGTGCGCGATGCTTCATAAAAACCTCCTATGATGATTTTTTATTGCGGATTCGAGGGAGTGGCTCACATCGACTCCTGGAAAAACTTGACGACTTTCGGGGAAAAGAACTTCGAACCCAGGTTCTCCGGCTTGACGCCGCCCTGGGCGGCCAGCTTGAACTCGTTCCGCGCGCTGTCGCGCAGAGCGCCGTTCTTCCCGCCCTCGGACAGGAAGCGGGAGTAATCCAGCAGCCCCTTGAGCAGGTTCAGGTAGGGGTGACGGGTCCCGGCGGTCTCCGCCTCCCGGACGAAGGTGGCCGCCTGGTCGAACTTGCCCGAGAAGTAGGCGGTGAACCCCTGGCGGACGATCTCGCGGGGGTCCCGGGTCTGGGAGAGGGAGGCGGCGGCCTGTTTCCCGGCGGCCCCGAACCGTTCGGCCATCTTCGCGATGTCCCCCTGGATGGACGCCGACAGGGCCTCGGCGGCCTGGAGGTCCCGCAGGTCCCGGAAGTCCTGGACCTTCTTCTGGAAGTCCTGCACCCGGGTTTTCAGGCTGACGTAGTCCTTGAGCAGGGCCGGGCGCTTGTCGACCTCCTGCTCCGGGAGGGCCGAGAAGGCCCGGGTGGCCGCGTCCGACTTCAGCCGGAGGGACCGAACCCGGTCGAACTCCTGGGCGAAGACCTGGATCAGCTGGCGCTGTCGGGCCAGTTCGCCCCGCCCCGCCGTGAGTTCCGCGTCCGTCTTCATCCGGTCCGCCATGGCCCGGAAGGACGCGATCCCCTGCCGGAGGCGGTTGAAGGAGTCCCGGATCACGGCGTAGCGCATGTACTCGTGCCCCACGTAGCCGTTGATGGACGCCTCGAGGGAGACGGCCTCCCGCTTGAAGGCCTCGACCGCCGGAGAAGGCCCGGTCGGGGGCTTCACCACGGGCTGTACCGGGGGCGGCGCAATGGGGGTGGGTTGGACCGGGATCGGCGTCACGGGGACGGGCTGCGGCTGCACCGGGGTGGGCTGCACGGGGGTGGGCTGCACCGGCGTGGGTTGCACGGGCGTGGGCTGCACCGGGGTCGGCGTCGGCTGGGGGGTCGGGCCCGGGGTGGGCGGGGTTGCCGCCCCGGCCCGTTCACGGGCCAGGGCGAAATTGGCCTGGAACTGACTGGAGAGCTTCCCGTTGCGCTGGACCTTCCCCTCGCGGTTGAGGGTCTCGAAACAGGCCAGGGCCTGCTTGAACTGCCCCATGTTCAGGTAGGCCGACCCCAGGTAGAAGTTGGGGTAGTAGTCGTCGAAGAACATGCCGTCCCGAAGGCAGCGGTCGCACGACCCCGGCTTCTGGGCGACCGCCTTGCCCAGCAGGCTGGCGGCCTCCGCGTACTTGCCGGACTTGAACTTCTCCACGCCGCGGGTGTAGTCCCCCTGCCAGTCCGGCGCCCCGGGGACTGCCGACGCGATCAGCAGCAGGGTCAGGACGACGCTAGATGATCTGGCGTAGAAATTCTTCATAGGAATACCCCGGGTCCTGTTCCGTGACGGACGTCAGCTGTCCCTCCCGGATGGTGAAGGAGACGGTGATGACCTTGTCCGTCTCGGCGATCTTGACCTGTGCCTTGTAATTGCCGACGGGGAGTTCGGCGGTCAAGGGCGTGACGGCGTCGGCAATGTCGAATCGTTTCCCCTGGTCGTTCTCCACGGACTGGACGGTGCCCCACGGGAACACGTTGAGCGCGAGGGTCCCGGTCGCGGTCTTGGTGAAGAAGAGGAAGTAGGACGCCACCGCCAGCCCGATGACCACCACGCCGACGAGGATCCACATCACCATCCTGCCGCTCTTTGGGGCGGCCTGGGGGACCCGGGGCGCCTGGATCGTCGAGTAGGCGGACGGGGCGAGCCGGGGCCGGGCCTGCGGCTGCACGGGGGGCTCGTCCTCGTAGACGAGGGGGGGCGGTTGGGGCGGCGCGTACGGCGGCTGAGCCGGCGGCTGGTACGGCGGCTGCCCGGGCGCGGTCTGGATGATGGTCCCCACCACGCCGGTGAAGCCTTTCCCCAGCTCGGCCGAGTCCGTCTCGAGGAGCGGGCGCGACAGCTCCTCCGGGGAGGGCTGGGGCGGGTAGGCATACTCCGTCGCCTGCTGGGGGGCCTGGAGGATCTCGTACTCCCCCTGCAGCTCGAACGCCTGGGTTTCGAGGTGGTCGATCCGGGTGCGCTCGCGGGGCGGCGGTTCCTCGTACGTCCCGTCGTCGATGCGCGTGGCGTCGCGCCGCGGGGCGTACACGGTCCGGACGGCCTCGTCGGGGGACTCCATCACCGTGGCCTCCAGGTTGGGAGCGGCCCGGGGGGTCACGACGGTGGCGCCCGTCAGGGGGCCGCCCTGGGCGGGAGGCTGGGGGGTGGCCCTTCCCGGGACCACCACGGTGGGGGCCCCCAGCACCGGGGACGTCACCACGGTCCGGGCCTCCTGGTCGTACGACGGGACGGGCGTCGCCCGCGGGGGCGGTTCGATGGCGGAGAAGGCCCCGGAGGGCCGGACGCTTCCGAGCGACCCGAAGTAGTGCTGGATGGTTTCCGCCGTCAGGGGCGGCAGGTCCAGCTGGTTCAGGGCCTCCTCGAAGGACAGGGCGTTGGGGAACCGGTGCTCCCGGTCCTTGGCGAGGGCGGTGAACAGGATCTGGTTGAAGTGAGCCGCCGTCTCCGGGTCCAGGTCTTCGAGCTCCAGGGGTTCGATGTGAGCCGACCCCTGCTGGAAGACCAGGGCGGACATGGTGTTGGCGGAGAACGGCACATGCCCCTTCAGCAACTCGTAGATGATCAGGGCCAGGGAGTAGATGTCGGTGCGGGCGTCCAGCTCGCCGCCGCCCGGGACGCCCGCCAGTTGCTCGGGGGACGAGTACTTGCCCTTGCCCGCCATGAGGTCCATCGGGGAGATGGCCCGGACGACGCCGGCCGGCGTCGCGAGGTCGGGGTTGATGAGCTTGACCCGGGGGGCGCCGTGCTTCGAGAGAAACACCATCAGCTTGGAGGGCGTCAGGTTCCGGTGGAGAAAGCCGTGCTGGTGAAGGTGGTGGAGACCGCGGAGGCTGTCGCCGGCCAGGCGGATGACCAGGGGGGCGGGCAGGGGGCCGAGGCTCGCCAGGATCCGATCGACGGACTCCCCGGCGACCCACTCGGAGACGGTGTAGATCCGCCCGTTCGGGAGAACGCCGCAGTCCAGGACGTCCGCCACGTTGGGGTGCCGGAACCGGGCGGCAGCCTGGATGACGCCGCAGGGGTCGAACCCGGGGACGGTCTGCACCGCGGGGTCCAGGTCGCAGGCTTTCAGCGTGCGGACCTCGTTCGTCCGGATGTCCCTGACTTTGTAAAGTTCCCGGGTCTCCTCGGTCTCGAGGCACTCGATGACGTCGTACTTGCCGTCGATGACGGACGAGGCGCCCGTGCTGCCGAGCGGTGAACCGCACTCGAAACAGAACTCGCTGAGATCGCTGTTCCTGGTCCCGCAACGTTTACATTCTAGCATTGGCGTGTCCCGTCCAGAGATTTCGGTTTCGACCCGGTTTCCCGGCCATTTTACCCGTATCCGTCGACCCTTGTCAATCCGCTTTTCAGCCCGGCTGGAGCATTCCCGACCCGTTCGGGCGCCCCGCCGGCGGCGGCAACGGGAGGGGGCAGCCCCCTCAGGGCACGGGGTCGTTGGTCACGACCCGGAAACCCGCCCCCGCCACCGTGGGTTTCATGAAGGCCCGATAGGCCGACCGGCACTCGTCCTCCGCGGAGTCCCAGGAGCCGCCCCGAAGGATCCGGTACTCTCCCGAGTCAGGCCCCTTCGGGTCGGCCGGCGGGGACTTGGCATAGAAATCGTCCGACTTCCAGTCCTGGCACCACTCGTAGACGTTCCCGGCCATGTCGAACAGCCCCCAGGCATTCGGTTTCCTGCCGCCGACGGGCTGGGGCTTCCCACCCGAATTCCCGTTGAACCAGCAGTGGTCGGGGCTGAAGGCGCCGCCCCAGTAGTAGTCGCCGGATTCGCCCGCCCGGCAGGCGTACTCCCACTCCGCCTCGGTGGGGAGACGGAAGGTCTTGCCCGTCTTTTCCCCGAGGGCCTTGAGGAACCGCTGGGCGTCCTCCCACGACACTTCCACGGGGTACTCGTCCCCCCTCGCCGTCGCCGGGCCCTCTCCCAGCACGGTCCGCCACTGTTTCTCCGTGACCTCCGTGGTCGAAACGAAGAGGTCCCTGGAAATGGTCACGTCGTGGGCGGGCTTCTCGTCGTCCTTGCCGGTGTCCGAGCCCATCTTGAACTTGCCCGCCGCCACCTTGACGAATTTCATCCCCATCTGCTCCGTGAAGCTCGCGGTTTTTTCCGGCCCCGGCGTCTCCGGGGACGCGGGTTTCTCGGGGCCGGGGGTGGGCTCGGGCGATTTCCCGGTCGCGAAGAGCAGGATGAGGACGACGACCACCACCACCAGGCCGGCGGCGCCGAGGATGAGCGGGAGCTTCGATTTCGGGGGGGCCGCCTGGGCCTGGAAAGCCTGGCCGGGGGTCGTCCGCGGCCCGGTCTTGGGCTGCAGCGGCCCGGTTCCCGGCCGGGTCCCGCCGGACGGGCCGCTCCCCGTCGGGCGAAGCTGCGTGCCGGTGGGAGGGGGGCCGGTTTTCCGGCTGTCCGGGGCGGGGGCGCCGGCGGTCGGCGGGGCCGTGGGCCGCCCCGTGCCGGGCCGCTCGGCGGTCGGCGGGGCGGGGTGCTCCGCGGACGGGGGCCCGCTGCGCCGGGACTGCGTCGGGTGCGCGGCCGGCGGCGTCATCCCCTGGTGCGGCCCCTGCGGGGGCTGCCACGGCGCCTGCGGCTGGACGTTCTGGGGGTAGGCCCCCGAGGGACGGGGCGGCGTGGGCGCGGCCGTGCCCGTCACGGGCGGTCTCGATCCGGTCTGGCCCGGGGTGGGCGTCACCCCCCGGTCCGGGAGCGGCGTCGCCGGGGGTTGGGGTG
>JAGNHB010000091.1 GCA_018001935.1 Acidobacteriota bacterium | reverse complement strand
CCGCGGACGAAAGATCCCGAGAGGGGTGAAGAGAAAGATGAGTAAGTTTCCCATTCGCAATTCCAAAAGTAAAAAGCCGGTTCGAATCCTCGACTACTTGATCAGTATCCTTAAATGAGCAGTATTGAGCCTAAACCCCTGGAAAAAGATAGGCGGGGGAAGGGCCCCCGCCGCAAGGAGGTTCCGGTGCGGGTGGTCAGGCCGCCCCGGGGAGGTTGTGATAGTGAGGCATTGGGTGTCGAAACTCTCTTTTCCGGTCGTTGGCCGGGCGCCTCGGCCCGGGACGCGGACGGGATCTACAGTTTGGCCGGGCGCCGGGGCTTCTCGGGTTTCTCCGGTTTTTCCACCAGGGCCTTCAGGTCCAGGGTCTTGCCGTTGCGCACGACCTTCACGGCCGCTTCCTTGCCCTCGGCCTTGGCCAGGGCGTCCCGGATGTCGCCGGCGTCGGCGGTTTTCACCCCGTCCACGGAGACGATGACGTCGCCGGCCTTCAGCCCCGCCTTCTCGGCGCTTGATCCGGGCTGGACGGACTTGACGAGCAGGCCGCCGTCCGTCGCGCCGAAGAAGGCGGCGAGCTGGTCGTTGAGGGGCTCCACCTCGACCCCCAGCCGGGGCGAGCCCTCACGGTACCGGAAGATGCGGACGTCGCGGTCGGCGCCAGGCCCCTGGCCGCGGTGCCTGGGGGCGAACGCGTCCTCGTCGTCGCCGTACCACTCGAGCCCGGGGATCTCCACGTCCGGCGCCTCGGCCCCGGGCATGGGGAAGAAAAACCGCCGGGCCGCCTTCGGGGCCTCACCCTCGCCGATCTGGGCCTTGAGGGTGGTCTTGCCGGTATCCCGGACCACGTCGAGCCGCACGGTGCGCCCCGGCGCCGTCTGGGAGACCAGGCCCCGGAAATGGGCGACGCCCAGAACGGGGATCCCGGCGTAGTGGGTGACGATGTCGCCGTCCTTGAGGCCGGCCTTTAACGCGGGGCTGTCCTCCATCACCTTGACGATGGCCACGCCCGGTTGGTCGGGTTCGGTCATCCCGGCCATCTCATCCGCCTTCAGTTCGCGGATCTGGACCCCCAGCCAGCCGGCGCCGCCGGTTTCCCTTTGCATCTTGACGACCACCGGGCCCTCGTCCTGGGCAATGATCACGGCGGACGCCGCGAGAACGAACCCTGCGAAGATCACGATGAAGCGTTTCATGGCGCTGTCCTCCCGACAAAATTCAAACAACCCCTAACACGACGAAAGGGCCTGCAGGTTCCACCGAAAACCGGGGAGGCGGCAGTTTTTTTCCCCGGGGGTCAATTTGGGATTGACACGGGGCGTGGTCGTCGTGTATCCTTCGCCTCTTTTCGGGGCGTGGCTCAGTCTGGCTAGAGCGCACGGTTCGGGACCGTGAAGTCGGAGGTTCAAATCCTCTCGCCCCGACCATCATTCAACGAAAGCCCGCGGCAACCTGCCGCGGGCTTTCCGTCAGTGCCGTCTTTTCCCTCCGTCCGCCGGGCGGGCGAACGAAGGTACCAGTCCAGAGGCCCTTCCATGATCACACGGCGGTATCGGGTTCGGGGGATTGTCCAGGGCGTGGGATTCCGATACTTCGTCCTGTACCGCGCGCGCGCCCTCGGGGTCTGCGGCTGGGTCCGGAACCTGGACGACGGGTGCGTGGAGGTCCTGGCCCAGGGCGGGCCCGATGCCCTCTGTGCACTGGAGGGCCTCCTGCGGGAAGGCCCGCGCCACGCATCGGTCGCGGGGGTGACCGCGGAGACGGTGGACGACGGCGGGGAGACCTTTCACACCTTTTCGATCGAGGACTGAACATGGAACATTTGAAGAAGATCATCCGCGAGATCCCGGACTTCCCGAAGCCCGGCATCCTTTTCTATGACATCACCACGCTGCTGGCGAACGGTCCGGCCTTCTCGGAGGTGATCCGGACCTTCGTGAACCGCTACGGCCCGGCCCGGATCGATTCCGTCGTCGGGATCGAGGCCCGGGGCTTCATCTTCGCCTCGGCCGTGGCCTACGGGCTGGGGGCCGGGTTCGTTCCGGTCCGCAAGCCGAAGAAGCTTCCCTGGAAGACCGTCAGCCGCAGCTACGCCCTGGAGTACGGCACCGATGCCCTGGAGATGCACGAGGACGCGGTCCGCCCCGGCCACCGGGTCCTCCTCGTCGACGACCTCATCGCCACGGGCGGGACGGCGCGGGCCGTGGCGGAGATGGTGACCTCCCAGGGCGGCACGCTGGTGGAGGCCGGTTTCGTCGTGGAACTCGAGTTCCTCCGGGGGCGGGACGCCCTGGCTGGCCTGGACGTGTTCTCGATCCTCAAGTACCAGGCTTGAGGGTTTGGGGTTGACAAACCCGTCGGTTCATGCTAAAAGGCCTGATTTGTTCTTTGGATCGTTCGGGATTGCGCCTGTAGCTCAGCAGGATAGAGCACTGGATTCCTAATCCGGGGGTCGTGGGTTCGAATCCCGCCAGGCGTATGATTAAACGGAAGATACTATCGGTCATCGGGTGAATATCGTGGGCAAACGCTTAACTCGGAAAGAGATCAAGAAGACGGACCCTGTGATGGAGCAGTTGCTCTCCATCTGGACTTACCTCAACACGCACCAGAAACTGCTGCTGTACCTCGGCATCGGGGTCGTGGCGGTGGTGCTGGGGTACTACGGGTACCAGTTGGTGGCCTCGCGCAGCGCCATGGCGAGGACCGCGGCCCTCAACAAGGCCCTCGAGGCTTACTCCTCGGTGGACGCCGGCAACCCGGGAGAGAAGCCGCCGACCCCCGAGGAGATCAACGCCAAGCTGAACGCGGCCCTCAAGGCCCTGGACCAGGTGGCGCGGGATTACCCGTCCTCTCCCGAGGGCCTGAGCGCGACCATCCTGAAGGCCTCCTGCCTGCGGCGGCTGGGCAAGCTCCCGGAGGCGGAAGCCGAACTGCGCAAGGTCATCGAGCGGACCGGCGAGGACCAGACCCGGCAGGTGGCCCGGATGTCCCTGGCCGAGACCCTCCGGCTTCAGAAGAAATACGACGATGCCGTACGGGTCTACGACGAGTTGGGCAAAGAGCCCCGCCTGATCGTCAGCAAGGAGAACCTGCTCCTGGACAAGGCCCAGACGCTCGAGGAAGCCGGCAAGCTGGAGGTCGCCTACTCGATCCTCAGCGGCCTGGTCCAGAGCCTCGAAAAGGTCAAGCCCGAAGACGAGGAGGGCCCCGCGGTCAGCCTCGACGACGTCCGGGCCCGGCTGGAAAGCCTGAAGACCAAGATGCTGGAGAAGGGGATCAAGATTTCCTGATCCCGCGGTCACGAGTCCGATTTCCCGGGGCGCCTGGCGCCCCGTTCTGGATTTGATGATGTTTGTCGATATTTCAAAGCTCGAAACAGGGACGACACGGGTCGAGCGGACCTTCACCGCGGAAGGTCTCGATTTCGACTACCGTGAATGCCGTTTGGCCGGGGAATGGACCCTGACGGCGGACGTGGCGAAGAACTCCCGGGACGAAGTGGTCATCAAGGCCCGCGTCCGGGGTTCCGTGGACGCGCCGTGCGACCGTTGCCTGGAGACGTTCCCGATCGCCCTGGACCACCGTTTCGAGACGTACCTGGTCCCGGCCGCCCGCGTCGCGGGTCACGGCAAGGAAGTGGAAGTCACCCGCGAGAACGCGGACGAGGTCTTTTACGCCGACCCCCGAATTTCCCTCGCGGACATGGTGGTGGAGCAGGTCATGCTGGCCCTGCCCGCCAAGCTCCTGTGCCGGGAGAACTGCGCGGGGCTCTGCCCCGGCTGCGGCGAGAACCTCAACGCCGGGCCCTGCGCGTGTGCCGCCGACGGGGGCGACCCCCGGCTGCTCCTGATCCGGGAAATGCGGAAACGCATGAAAGAGAAATAATCCGAAGAACCCCAAGGAGTCGATCATGGCCCATCCGAAGCGACGTCATTCCCATGCGCGCACCCATCGTCGGCGCGCCCATGACGCCATCAAGGCGAAGAGCCTCTCCCTCTGCCCCCAGTGCAAGGAGATGAAGATGCCCCACCGCGTGTGTCCGCACTGCGGGTTCTACCGCGGGAAGATGGTCGTCGAGCCCAAGGAACAGACCCAGTAAGCCGCGCCGGAGGGGCGACATGTCGAAGCCGATCTTTCGGGCGGCCGTGGATGCCATGGGCTGCGACGATCACCCGCTGCCGGAAGTGCAGGGGGTGATCCAGGCGCTCAAGCAGTATGCCGGCCTGAAGGTTATCCTGGTGGGGAACCAGTCCGCCATCGGGAAAAACCTGGAAAAATTCGAAACCAAGGGCCTCGATCTCGAGATCGTCCACACGGACGAGTTCATCAGCATGACGGAGCACCCGGTCAACGCCATCCGCAAGAAGAAGCGGGCGTCGATGAAGCTCGCGATGGAGCTGGTTCGCGACGGTCAGGCGGACGGGTTCGTCTCCGCGGGGAACACCGGCGCCTGCATGGCCCTGGCGAAGCTGCTCTTCAACACCTGTCAGGGCGTCGACCGGCCGGCCCTCGCCACGGCCATCCCCACCATCAAGGGCACCACGCTGATCATCGACGTCGGCGCCAACGTCGACTGCAAATCCCTCCATCTCGAGCAGTTCGCCATCATGGGCCAGATCTACGCCAAGCTCATCTTCGGCATCGAGAACCCGCGCGTGGCGCTGCTGTCCATCGGGGAGGAGGAGATCAAGGGGAACGAGCTCATCAAGGAAGTCCACCAGACCCTCAAGAAAACCACCCTCAACTTCACGGGGAACATCGAGGGGAAGGACGTCTACACCGGCGACACCGACGTGGTGGTCTGCGACGGGTTCACCGGCAACGTCGCCCTGAAGATCAGCGAGGGGGTCATCGCCGCGGTGCTCCACCTCCTGCGGGCGGAACTGTCCCGGAACCTCAAGTCCAAGATGGGGGCCATGCTGAGCAGGTCCGCCTTCCGCAACCTTAAAAAGAAAATCGATTACTCCGAGTACGGCGGCGCGCCCCTCCTGGGGGTCAAGCGCCCCGTCATCATCTGCCACGGCCGCTCCAACGCCAACGCCATCAAGAACGCCGTCCGCTACTGCAGGGAACTGCACCTCACCGACGTTCCGCGGAAGATCGAGGAGGACGTCCAGATGTTCATGAAAGCTCGCCAATTCAGACAGGAAGAGGTTTGACCATGTGGGATTATTTTCTGACGGAAGAACAGAAGGAGATCCGGGACCTGGCACGCCGCATCGCCGAGGAGAAGATCGTGCCCATCCGCGCCGAACTCGACGAGAAGGAGGAGTTCCCCTGGGAGATCGTCAAGATCCTGGCGGACGCCGGCCTTTTCGGCGTGTACATCCCCGAGGCGTACGGCGGCCTGGGGATGGGGATCACGGAACTCTGCCTGGTGACCGAGGAACTCTCCAAGGCCTGCGGCGGCGTGGCGGTCAGCTACGCGGCCTGCGGGCTCGGCTCCTACCCCATCCTGCTGATGGGTTCCGAGGAGCAGAAGAAGAAATACCTGCCCATGGTGGCCTCGGGTGAGAAGCTGGCGGCGTTCTGCATCACCGAGAGCGGTGCGGGGTCCGATGCCGGCAGCATCAAGACCACGGCCCGCAAGGACGGCGACTTCTACTACCTCAACGGCGTCAAGCAGTGGATCACCAACGGCACGGTGGCGGACATCTACACCGTCATCGCCCTCACCGACAAGTCCAAGGGCGCCCGCGGCGCCTCCGCCTTCATCGTGGAGAAGGGTTTCGACGGGCTCTCGTTCGGGAAGAAGGAGAAGAAGCTCGGCATCCGGACCTCCAGCACCACCGAGGTGGTCTTCGACGACTGCAAGGTGCCCCGCGCCAACCTGATCGCGCGGGAGGGGATGGGTTTCATCGTGGCCATGAAGACCTTCGATTACACCCGTCCCGGCGTGGCCTCCCAGGCCCTGGGGATCGCCGAGGGCGCCTTCGAGTACGCCCTCCAGTACGCCCACACCCGCAAGCAGTTCGACAAGCCCATCAGCTCCTTCCAGGCCGTGGCCCACCTGCTGGCCGACATGGGCACCCGGATCGAGTCGGTTCGGACCCTGATCTACAGCGCCGCGAAGATGGTGGACGGCGGCTGCACCGAGGGGATGTCCAAGATCTCCTCCATGTGCAAGCTCCTGGCCTCCGACATCGCCATGCAGGTGACCACCGACGCCATCCAGATCCTGGGCGGCTACGGTTACATGCGCGACTACCCGGTGGAGAAAATGTTCCGCGACGCCAAGATCACCCAGATCTACGAGGGCACCAACCAGATCCAGCGCAACGTCATCGCCTCGGAGCTGATCCGGGAAGTGATCCAGAAGAAACGCTAGGAGGTCGAGATGGGCAAGATCGCATTCCTGTTCCCCGGTCAGGCCTCCCAGTACCCCGGCATGGGGAAGGACGTGTTCGACCGCTTCCCCGCTTCCGCGGAGGTGTTCAAGCGCGCGGACGCCGCCCTCGGTTTCTCCCTGTCGGGCCTGTGCTTCGGGGGCACCGAGGAGGAGTTGAAACTGACGGAGAACACCCAGCCCGCCATCCTCACCGTGAGCGTGGCCGTCCTACAGGCCGTCGCGGCGAAGGGGATCGTCCCCGACTTCGTGGCCGGCCACAGCCTGGGCGAGTACTCGGCCCTGGTGGCCGCCGGCTCGCTCAGTTTCGAGGACGCGGTGAGGACGGTGCGCAACCGCGGCCGCTACATGCAGGAGGCCGTTCCCGTGGGGATGGGCGCCATGGCCGCCGTGATGGGCGCCGACCTGGCCCTCGTGGCGTCCCTCTGTGACGAGGTACGGGGGGACCAGGTCCTGTCGGCCGCCAACATCAACTGCCCGGGGCAGATCGTCATCGCGGGGCACCGCGAGGCCGTGGAGCGGGCCGTCGAGGCCGCGCCCGGCAAGGGGGCCGGCAAGGTCGTGCTCCTCCCCGTGAGCGCCCCCTTCCACTGCGCCCTGATGCAGCCCGCCGCGGACCGGCTGGCGGCGGACCTGAAGGCCCTGGCTTTCGCCGACCTTCGGGTCCCGCTGGTGAACAACGTGGACGGCCGGGTGATCCGCGGCGCCGAGGAGGCCCGGGACGGCCTGGTCCGCCAGGTGGTGGGCAGCGTCCTGTGGCAGAAGACCATCGAACTCCTGATGGCCGAGGGGGTCGAGACCTTCGTGGAGATCGGCCCCCGGAACGTGCTGGCCGGGATGGTGAAGAAAATCAACCGACGGGCCGCCGTTTACCCCGTGGAGAAACTCGACGAGGTCGAGGAACTCGCGGCGAAGATCCAGGGCGCCTGAGCGCCCGGCCGGGACGCCCCCGCGGGCGGCGGGACCGGCGGAGGAGAGTGAAAGATGGACAAGATGACCGTGATCGTGACCGGGGGCGCCCAGGGGATCGGGGCAGCCTGCGTGAAGGCCTTCCTGGGCGCCGGGTGGAACGTCGCCGTCTGCGACATCAACGAGGAGAGCGGGTCCGCCTTCGTGGCGGGGCTCGGCGTGGCGGCCGACCGGGCCCGTTTCTACCGGATGGACGTCACTTCCGAGAGCGGGGTGACCGAGGTCGTGGGGCGTGCGGCCGCCGACTTCGGCAGCGTGGACGCCCTGGTGAACAACGCGGGGATCACCCAGGACGGGCTCTTTCTTCGGATGAAGCCCGAGCAGTGGCACCGGGTCCTCAACGTCAACCTGACCGGCGCCTTCAACTGCGCCCGGGCGGTGGTTCCCCTCATGGTCCGGAAACGTTTCGGGCGCATCATAAACATGGCGTCCGTGGTGGGCGAGATGGGCAACGCCGGGCAGGCCAACTACTGCGCCTCAAAAGCGGGGTTGATCGGCTTCACCAAGTCCCTCGCCAAGGAGCTGGGCTCCCGCAACATCACGGTCAACGCCGTGGCGCCGGGTTACGTGGAGACGGAGATGACCCGCGCCCTGGACGAGAAGGCGCGGCAGGAATTCCTGCGCATCATCCCCCTGCAGCGGCCGGCGACCCCCGAGGACATCGCCGGCGCCGTTCTGTTCCTGGCCGGGGAGAGCGCTTCCTACATCACCGGGCACGTCCTGGACGTGAACGGTGGCATGTACATGTAAATCAATAAATTCACATAATGGAGGAACCAATGGCGATCGAAGAAAAAGTCAAGGAAATCATCATGGAACGCCTGAACGTCAGCGAGGAAGACATCGTCGCCGACGCCAAGTTCATCGAGGACCTGGGGGCCGACTCCCTGGACACCGTGGAACTGGTCATGGCCTTCGAGGACGGCTTCGGGATCGAGATCCCCGACGAGGACGCCGAGAAGATCACGACGGTCCAGAACGCCATCGACTACATCCGGGAGAAAGCCGGCGACAAGTAGTGGGAACGGACGAGGGGGCTTCGGCCCACTCCGGACATTTCTGAAAAGGAGCTTGCCTTGAAACGAAGAGTTGTGGTCACAGGGATAGGTATGGTCTCCGCTCTGGGGACGGGGACGGAGAAGACGTGGAACAATCTTCTCGCGGGGGTCAGTGGCGCCGACACCATCACGGCGTTCGACGTGAACGAGTACCCGGTGAAATTCGCCTGCGCGATCAAGGATTTCAACCCGGAAGAGTTCATGGACAAGAAGGAGGTTCGGAAGTTCGACCGCTTCATCCATCTTGCCCTTGCCGCGTCCGAGTTCGCGATCAAGATGGCGGGCCTCGACATGGAGAAGGTGGACCGGGAGCGGGTGGGGGTATACATCGGTTCCGGAATCGGCGGGTTCTCCACCATCGAGCAGGAGCACGAGAAACTCCTGAAGTTCGGTCCCCGCCGCATATCGCCCTACTTCATCCCCGCGGCCATCATCAACCTCGCCACGGGAATGGTTTCCATGCGATACGGGGCCAAGGGACCCAACTGCGCCTCCTGCACGGCGTGCGCCACCTCGTCCCACTCGCTGGGCGACTCCTTCAAGATCATCCAGCGCGGCGACGCCGACGTGATGATCACCGGCGGCAGCGAAGCGGCCATCACCCCCATGGGCATCGGCGGGTTCGCCGCCATGCGGGCGCTGTCCACGCGCAACGACAACCCCAAGGCCGCCAGCCGGCCCTTCGACGCCGGGCGGGACGGGTTCGTGGTGGGCGAGGGCGCGGGGGTCATGGTGTTCGAGGAACTCGCGCACGCCAAGGCCCGGGGTGCCACCATCTACGGCGAGGTGATCGGCTACGGCATGACCAGCGACGCCTACCACATCACGGCGCCGCCGCCCGACGCCGACGGCGCCCGCCGGGGGATGGAGATCGCCCTGCGCGACGGCGGCGTCCGGCCGGAGGACGTGGACTACATCAACGCCCACGGGACCTCCACCGAGTTCAACGACAAGCTGGAGACGCTGGCCATCAAGCGCGTCTTCGGGGAACACGCCTACAAACTGAGCATCAGCTCCACCAAGTCCATGCACGGGCACCTGCTGGGCGCGGCCGGCGGGATGGAGGGCGCCGTCACGGTGCTGGCCCTCCACCACCAGGTCATCCCGCCCACCATCAACTACGAGACGCCGGACCCCGAGTGCGACCTGAACTACACGCCGAACGAAGCGAAGAAGATGGACATCCGCTACGCCCTCTCCAACTCGTTCGGGTTCGGCGGGACCAACGCGGTGCTGCTGTTCAAGCGCTACACCGAATAGGCCCGGGAGGAAGACCATGAAGATCGTCGTCTGCATGAAGACCGTGGCCGACACCGAAACCCGCGTCAAGCCGGCACCGGACGGCTGCTCCGTCTCCCAGGAGGGCGTGAATTTCATCATGAGCCCCTACGACGAGTTCGCCGTCGAGGAGGCGCTCAAGCTCCGGGAGAAACTCGGGGCCGGGGAGATCGTCATCGTCTCCGCCGGCGGGCCCGAGTGCGAGAAGACGCTTCGCGGGGGGCTGGCCCTCGGCGTCGACCGGGCCGTGTGGGTCCAGGATCCCGCCTTCGCCCGCGCCGAGCCCTTCTACACGGCCCGGGTCCTGGCGGAGGTCGTCAAGGCCGAGGCCGCCGACCTGGTGCTCTTCGGCAAACAGGGCGTGGGCCAGGACTTCGGCCAGGTCCCGGCCCTCGTGGCCGAACTGTTAGGCCTGCCCTGCGCCAACGTGGCGGTGGGGGTCGAGGTCGGCGACGGCCGGCTGACGGTCCACCGCGAGATCGACGGCGGCGAGGAGGTCGTGGAGTGCGCTCTGCCCGCCGTCGTGTCCGCCCAGAAGGGGCTGAATTCGCCCCGCTACGCCTCCATGAAGGGAATCCTCACGGCCAAGAAGAAAGCCATCGAGACCCGCTCCGCCGCCGATCTCGGCGTCGGCGCCGTCGAGGGTTCCTGGTCGGTTGAGAAAGTGGAACTGCCCCCGGCCCGCCCGGCGGGCCGCCTGGTCCCCGGCGAACCGGAGCAGCAGGTTCGGGACCTGGTCCAGCTTCTCCGGACCGAAGCGAAAGTGCTGTGAGGGAGGCGCAAATGGGTAACGGATTTCTCGTCTGCATTGAAAATCGGAACGGAAAGATACGGAAAGCCTCACTGGAGGCCCTCTCCACGGCCCGCCGCCTGGCGGACGCCCTGGGGGCCCCCGTGGCCGCGGCCGTCTTCGGCGGGCCCGCCGTTGTGGAACCGTTGAAGGCCTTCGGGCCGGACAGCATCCACGCCGTCGAGATCCAGGCGCCCGGCACCGCCCGGGAAGCTTTCATCGACGGCCTGGAACGGCTGGTGAAGTCCACCGGCGCGGCGTTCGTACTGGCCGGCGCCACCGCCTCCGGCCGGGACCTTCTGCCCGGCGTGGCGGCCCGATTCGGCCGCTCCGTGGTGCAGGACGTCACCGAGATCGCCCCCGAGGGCGGCACCCTCCGCATCAAGCGGCCCATCTACGCCGGCAAGGCCAGCGAAACCGTGCGGGTCACCGCCTGCCCGGCCTTCGTGACCCTTCGGCCCAACGTGTTCGAACTGTCGGAGAAACCCGGCAGCCCGAACGTGGTGGCCACCACCGACACCGTGGACGCCGCGCGGCTCCTCACCCTGGTGAAGGAGATCAAGGAAAGTTCCGGGGGGAAGGTGGAACTCACCGAGGCCTCCGTGATCGTGTCCGGCGGCCGCGGCATCAAGGACGCCGAGAACTACCGGCTGATCGAGGAACTGGCGGACGTGCTGGGCGCGGCCGCGGGCGCCTCCCGCGCCGTGGTGGACGCCGGCTGGGTGGACCACCCGCACCAGGTGGGCCAGACCGGCAAGACCGTCTCCCCGCAGCTCTACATCGCCGTGGGGATCTCCGGCGCCATCCAGCACCTGGCGGGGATGTCCTCGTCCAAGGTGATCGTGGCCATCAACAAGGACCCCGAGGCCCCCATCTTCAAGGTGGCCAACTACGGCATCGTCGGCGACCTCTTCAAGGTCGTCCCCCTGCTCACCCAGGAGCTGAAGCGGGTCCTGCAGTGAACCCTCGGGTCCCCTCGCCGGAGGGGACCCGTTGATCCTCTCGCCAGGGAGGATCCGTATGTCCCCTCGCCGAGGGGACCAAATTCTCCCCTCCCCGGAGGGGATTTTTTTTTCGGGGACGCCGCGATGGACTTGATATGGCTCAGCCTGTCAGCGGGTTGCATGATCGTGTTGAGGATCTGCCGCCGACCGCTTCCTGCATTGTGGCAAAAGTGATGAATGTCGTGGGATAACCCCGTGTGCGCCGTGCCCCTGTGAGAGAAAGGGACTTGTTGCGAACGCATCAATTTTCGTGATCCGAAGGGATGCGGGAGGCGGAATACGGTTTTCCCGGCTTCTTTATAGCCTGGCGGATTGTCGTCGTTCAACCCCCCTGGCCGACCGTCCCCGTCCCCGTAGGGGACGAACATTTGTAGCACCGCCGCCGCCCGACGCCCCGGGTTTCCGGACCGACGCCTTTTTCATTGAACCGGTTCGCTTCCGGTGGTAAAGTTGTGGGGCACGTTCGGCTTTGACAAGGAATGTTCCCGGGAAACCATCAAGATATCAGGAACATTGCCCCCGGCGCCCTGCCGGGGCGCATCATCTTACGAGAGGGAGCGAACTCATGAGCGACGACCAATCCTTCAACGCCTTCGACATGGCCCAGCAGCAGTTCGACGCCGTCGCCGAACAGCTGGGCCTGGACCAGACGACGCGGGACTTCCTGCGCACCCCCATGCGGGAGTACCAGTTCACCATCCCCGTGTGGATGGACGACGGGACCATCAAGATCTTCCAGGGCTTCCGCGTTCAGCACAACGACTCCCGGGGCCCGTGCAAGGGCGGGATCCGCTTCCACCCCCAGGAGACGGTGGACACCGTTCGGGCGCTGGCCATGTGGATGACCTGGAAGTGCGCGGTGGTGGACATCCCCCTGGGCGGCGGCAAGGGCGGCGTGATCTGCGACCCCCACCACCTCTCCCAGCGGGAGCAGGAGGGGATCTGCCGCGGGTGGGTCCGCCAGGTGGCCTACAACGTGGGCCCGCTGCAGGACGTCCCCGCGCCCGACGTCATGACCAACCCCCAGCACATGGTCTGGATGCTGGACGAGTTCGAGCGCATCCACAACCGCAAGCTCCCCGGCTTCATCACGGGGAAGCCCGTCGGCCTGGGCGGTTCCCTGGGGCGGACGGAGGCCACCGGTTACGGCATCATCTTCATGCTCCGGGAGGCCCTGGCGGAGAAGGGGGTCGATATCCGGTCCACGAAGGCCTCCTTCCAGGGTTTCGGCAATGTCTCCCAGTACGCCATCAAGCTTTACAAGGAGTACGGCGGCACCCCCGTCTGCGTCTCCTGCTGGGACCAGGCGGAGAACACCTCCTACGCCTTTCGCAAGTACAAGGGGATCGACCTCGCCGAGCTGCTGCGCATCACCGACCGTTTCGGCGGCATCGACAAGAACAAGGCCGAGAGCCTCGGTTACGACGTGCTGCCCGGCGAGGAGTGGATGTCCCAGGACGTGGACATCCTGATCCCCGCGGCGCTGGAGAACCAGATCACCAAGGACAACGTCGGCAGGATCAGCCCCAAGGTCACCGTGATGGTGGAAGGCGCCAACGGCCCCACCACCCTCGAGGCGGACGCCGTCCTGAAAAACCGCGGCATCTTCCTGATCCCCGACTTCCTGGCCAACTCGGGGGGGGTCACCTGCTCCTACTTCGAGCAGGTCCAGTGCAACCAGAACTACTTCTGGACCCGGGACGAGGTCCTCGGGAAGCTGGACACCCAGTTGACCGACGCCTTCCTCAAGGTCTCGGCGCTGGCCCGCGAGAGCAGCGTCTACATGCGGGACGCCGCCTACATGATCGCCATCCAGCGCGTGGCGGAGGCCTGCAAGATGCGCGGCTGGGTCTAGACGCCCCGCGGCGCGCCCGTGCCGAGCCGGCGGGGCGGTTCCCGGCGGGGAGCCGCCCCGGTCGTCCCACCCCCGACCGAGGAACCCCATGACCCCAACGAAACCCACCGAACTGATGGAGGAGTTTTACCCCTCGCGCCTGCAGGCCCTCATGCCCTTCAAGGTGCGGAAGGTCCTGCTGATCTCCAGCCTCTACGACGCCTTCATGATGGAGGAGGACGGCCGCCTCGCCGACCTGCTGGCCCGGACCTACAAGCAGCAGGACCTCGGCTACGTCCCGTCCATCTACCGGGCCTCGGGCGGGCAGGCCGCCCTGGAGATGCTCCGGGAGGACGCCTACGACCTGGCGGTCACCCTGCAGCGCCTGGGGGACATGGACCCCTTCACCTTCGGGCGCGAGGCCAAGGCCCTCCGGCCCGGCCTGCCGGTGGTGGTCCTCGCGTACAACACGCCGGAGCTGCCCCGCATCCTGGAGCGGGCGGACCGGGAGACCGTGGACCGCGTCTTCGTCTGGCAGGGGGACGGCAAGATCCTGGCGGGCATCATCCAGTACGCCGAGGACCTGCGCAACGCCGCGCCCGACACCGCCGCCGCGGGGATCCAGAACCTGCTGGTGGTGGAGGACTCCGTCCACTTCTACTCCGCCTACCTCCCCGTCCTCTTCGAGGAACTGTGGGACCAGACGGACCGGATCCTGCGGGAGGACCTCACCCACACCCTCCGGAGCCTCCGGCAGCGGGCCCGCCCCAAGGTCCACCTGGCGGTGAACTGGGAGGAGGCGGTGGAGGTCCTGGACCGCTTCCGGGGGAAGGTCCTGGGGGTGGTCACCGACGTGCGCTACCCCCGGGGCGGGGTGGAGGACCCGGGTGCGGGGATCGACCTGGTGAGGCTCATCCGGGCGCGGGACCCCTGGATGCCCGTCCTGATCCAGTCCAGCGAGCCCGATCGCCGGGCCGTCGCCGAGGAGTTGGGCGTGGGGCTCCTGGACAAGTCCTCCCGGACCCTGGTGGCCGACTTCCGGCGGTACCTCCAGGACCGCTTCGGCTTCGGCGACCTGGTCTTCCACGCCGACGGCGGCGCCGAGGTCGCCCGGGCGGCCAACCTCCCCGGCCTCTTGCGCATCCTGGAATCGGTGCCCGGGGAGGCCGTGCTGCGGTCCGTCCGGACCGGCGAGCTGCGCCGCTGGCTGTTGGCCCGTACCGAGTTCGAGATGGCGGAACGGGTCGCCGGCCTCGACGCCGCCTCCGCGGAGACGCCGAAGCAGGTCCGCGGCCTGGTCAAGGAAGGGCTGGAGGAGGTCCGGCGCGCCTTCCTGCGAGGCGGGATCGCCCCCTTCTCCCGGGAGCTGCTCGGGACCTCCTGCCGCTTCATGAAGCTGGGCGGCGGCTCCATCGGCGGGAAGGGCCGCGGGCTGGCCTTCATCGACCGGGTCCTGGCCAACGTCCTGGAGAAGGACCGGTTCCCGGGCGTCGACCTGGCCATCCCCCGCACCCTGGTGCTGGGGACCGACGTCTTCGACCGGTTCATCGAGGAGAACAATCTCCGGGGCCTGGCCACCGGCGACGCCTCCGACCGGCAGATCGCCAGCGCCTTCATCCGGGCCGACTTCCCGTCCACCCTGGTGGGGGACCTCCGCTACTTCGCCAACAGCACCCACCTCCCCCTGGCCGCCCGCTCGTCCAGCCTCCTGGAGGATGCCCTCTACCAGCCCTTCGCCGGGATCTACTGCACCAAGATGATCCCCAACCACCACATGGACGCCGACAAGCGCTTCAAGGACCTGGCCAACGCCATCAAGCTGGTCTGGGCGTCCACCTTCTTCCGGAAGGCCAAGGCCTACATCGAGTCCACCAACCACCGCATCGAGGAGGAGAAGATGGCGGTGGTGATCCAGGAGGTGGTGGGCCGCCGTCACGGCCATCATTACTACCCCGACTTCTCCGGCGTGGCCTGCTCCTGGAACTACTACCCGGCGGGGCACGCGAAACCCGAGGACGGCCAGGCCAACGTGGCCCTGGGCCTGGGGAAGATGGTGGTGGACGGCGGCGTCGCCCTGCGCTTCGCGCCGCCCTACCCCCACATCCTCCCGCAATTCGGCACCATCGACGAGATGTTCGAGAACGGCCAGAAGGAGTTCTACGCCGTCAACCTAAAGCCGGCCGCCACCTCGGCCTACGACGACGAGGACCAGTTCCTCGTGAAACTCCCGGTGAAGCAGGCGGAACAGGACGGGGTCCTGACCCACCTGGCGTCCACCTGGATGCCCGACGACCAGCGCTTCTACGACGGCATCGCCGGGCCCGGCCCCAAGGTGGTCACCTTCGCCCCCGTGCTGAAGATGAACGTCTTCCCGCTGTCCGACATCCTCTCCTTCCTGCTGAAAACGGCGGAGGACGCCATGGGCTGCCCCATCGAGACCGAGTTCGCCGTGGTCATGGACCCCGACAAGGGGCTCCCCGCCCAGTACGGCTTCCTCCAGGTCCGCCCCATGGTGGTCAGCGACGAGCTGGTCACCGTGGACCTGGGGGAGGCGGACCCGGAGCGCACGCTCTGCTGGTCGCACCAGGTGCTGGGGAACGGGGTGTACAAGGGAATCCGGGACCTGGTCTACGTCAAGCCGTCCGTCTTCAGCGCCGCGAAGACGCCCGACATCGCCCGGCAGGTGGACCGCTTCAACGCCGCCTTCAAGGCCGAAGACCGCCCGTACGTCCTCGTCGGCCCCGGCCGGTGGGGCTCGTCGGACCCGTGGTTGGGCGTACCGGTGCACTGGGGGCAGATCAGCGCGGTGAAGGTCATCGTGGAGACCGCCATCCCCACCATGAACGTGGACCCGTCCCAGGGCTCCCACTTCTTCCAGAACATGACCTCGCTGCGGGTAGGCTACTTCACCATCCCCCTCAACCGCCACGAGGCCGACTTCCACTGGGACAGACTCGACGCCCTCCCCGCCGCCGGCGAGTCCGAGCACCTCCGCCACGTCCGCTTCGAGGAGCCGCTGGAGATCCGCATCGACGGCCGCTCGGGCGACGGGGTGATCGTGCTGCCGTCAGTGTAGGCTGTAGTCCCTACGAAGTAAGATCTTTGGCAAAATGAGCAAGATTTGAGATCATCGGTGGGCTCCCACCGCTTTCAGAGCGGGGAAACCCGATGCGGGGACGGAGGAGGGAATCCCGGCAG
>JAGNHB010000090.1 GCA_018001935.1 Acidobacteriota bacterium | reverse complement strand
GAGCGTACGCGCGCCGAGCCGAGGCGCGCGCGTGGGGGTGGGGGAAGGGGGATGGAAGCGCCGGGCTCGGCTCGCCCGGCGTACGGCGTACGCGCGCCGAGCCGAGGCGCGCGCGTGGGGGGGGGGAAGGGGGATGGAAGCGCCGGGCTCGGCTCGCCCGGCGTACGGAACGGCTCGCCCGGCGTACGGAACGGCTCGCCCGGCGCACGGGCTCAGTGGCGCCGCATCCCCTTGACGACGACCTTGCCGCGGAGGATGCGGTGGGCGGGCTTGCCCTGGATCATCCGGGGCCGGGCGAAGGCCTGCCCGCAGCCGGGGCAGCGGCAGTCGCCCTTGGTCCGATCCTCGACGATGCCGTCCAGGAAGCACTTGACCAGGCCGCCGGTGCCGTACTTGTGGTACTTGTAGAGCAGGTTGCCGCACTTGAGGCAGCAGATGGAGATGGTGCGGAAGTCGTCGGTCACGGTCGCCTCCGGGGGACCGCGGCCGCGGGGGGGGCGGTCCGGGGACACTATCGCACAATCCGGCGGGGGAAGGAAGCCCCGCCGGGGAAGCGATGGCGCCCCGCGATTTTTTCCTTTTCCCGACCGGTACCCTTGGTGTAGCATTCCCCCGTATTCAAATTCACAAGGACGGTCCCGCATGGACGCATTGAACGTTGAAGTCTGGGATACCACGGGGAACAAGCGGGTCACGGCCGAGGTGCCCGGCGACGTCGCCGTGGAGCGCGTCCTCGCCGTGCTGGCGGACCGGCTGAAACTGCCGCGCTACAACCCGGACGGGCAGCTGATGAGCTACAAGTTCCACCACCGCCGGCTGGGGGTGCAACTCCTCGACGACCGGTCCCTCCTCGACCAGGGGGTGCAGGACGGTGACGTCCTCCGGATCCTCCCCGAGATCACCGCCGGTTGACCGGTCGAGCGGCGGCCATGTCCCCCTCCCCCGAACCGGTTCCCGACGTTCTCACCCGCGCGGACTTCACCCGGGACGACCCCTCCGACCGGTACCATCGCCAGAAACTCCTCCCGTGGTGGGACCAGGGGCGGGTGTCCGCCGCCCGGGCCGTGGTGGTCGGGGCCGGGGCGCTCGGCAACGAGGTGGTGAAGCTCTTCGCCCTCCTCGGCGTCGGGAAGGTGCTCCTCTTCGACTTCGACCGGGTGGAGTCGAGCAACCTCAACCGCAGCGTCTTCTTCCGGGCGGGTGACGAAGGCCTTCCCAAGGCGGAGGTGGTGGCCCGGCGGGCGGCGGAGCTCAACCCCGACCTGGCCGTGGAGGCCCGGAACGGCGACGTGATCCGGGCGGCGGGGCTCGGTGTCTTTCTCTGGGCGGACATAGTGGTCGGCGCCGTGGACAACCGCCTGGCGCGCCTCTTCGTCAACTCCGCCTGCGCCCGGACCGGCCGCGCCTGGGTGGACGGCGCCATCGAGGGCTTCGCGGGCACGGCCCGACGCTTCGACCCCGCCGCGGGGGCCTGCTACGAGTGCACCATGAACGCCGTCGACCGGGCCGAGGTCGCCCGGCGGCGCTCCTGCGCGCTGCTCATGCGCGCCGCCGCCGACGCGGGGCGGGTGCCCAACACCGCCGTCACCGCGTCGCTCGTGGCGGCGCTGCAGGTCCAGGAAGCCGTCAAGGCCCTGCATGGCCAACCCGGCCTTTCCGGGGAGGGAATCCACGTGGACGGGCTCCTGGGCGACTACGACCGGGTTCGATACCCCCGGCGGGAGGAGTGCCCCGCCCATGACACGCTCGGGCCCCTCTTCCGCCTGGACCGGGGAGCGGCGGACCTCACCGTGGGCGCGGTGCTGGAGATGGCCCGCCGGAGGTTCGGCGACGGCGCGTCCATCGACCTGAGCCGCGATGTCGTCCATCGGCTGGAATGCCCGTCCTGCGGCCGGTCGGACCCGGCCGGGGGCGTGGTGGGGAGCCTCGCCGAGTCCGCCGCCGCCTGCCCCGCCTGCGGGGCCCACCGGGTCGCCGTCCCTGTGAATTCCCTCTGCGAGGGGTGCGGGGTCGACCCTGACCGGACCCTCTCGGACATCGGGGTCCCACCCTACGACATCCTGGCCGTTCGCCGCGGCCTGGCGCCCGCCGAGGGCTGGCTCCTGGCGGGAGACGCGGGAGAAGCCCTCGGCCGGCTGGCCGGCGGGCCCGGGTCACCGGAAGAGACCCTCAACCCCTGGTGACAAGGAGGTTCGTGGTGCACGACATCGATTACCGCTCGCTCGAGGTTTCAGCGCTGGAGGTCCGGCCGTTTCCGCCCGTGGAGCAGGAACTGCGCGTCGTGATCTCGGAGGAAGCCTTCGACCGGATCTCGGCCCGGGGCAACGAGAACGAGGCGGTGGAGATCGGGGGTATCCTCGTGGGGCAGGTCCTCCGGGACGACGGCGGCGCGTACGTCCGGGTGGACGACACCATCGACGCCCTCCACGCCGTGGAGGGCAAGACGGAGCTGACCCTGACCCACGACTCCTGGGCCCACGTCAACGCGGAGATGGACACCCGCCACGCCGGCAAGCGCATCGTGGGCTGGTACCACACCCACCCCGGCTTCGGGGTCTTCCTCTCGGACCGGGACCGGTTCATCCACCAGAGCTTCTTCAACCTCCCCTTCCAGATCGCCCTGGTCCACGACCCGAAGGCCCGCAAACACGGGGTCTTCGTGTGGAAGGACGGGTCCGTCTGGCGACTGCGCCACCACTGGATCGGGCGCCGGGAGATCACCTGGGACGAGCCGCGGACGACAGCCGTTCCCGAGAAGGCGGCCGCCGGGTCGGAGGAGACGCCCGCCATGAAGAGCGTCCCGCGTCCCGCCCCGCCCCGTGACGACGACGAGTTCAGCCTCTCTTCGCTCCCCCTGCCGGTCCTGGCGGTGGGGGCCCTGGTCCTGGTGATCCTGGGGAGCCTGATCGGCTGGTGGTTTTTCTCCCCGTCGCGGCCGGCGAGCGTGGACCCCCGGCGGGAGTTCCTGTCCGCCTCGGGCGCAGACCGGGTGGAAGCCGCCTTCGCCTCCCTGAACCAGGAGATCCTGGGCCTCCTGCGGACCGACATCGGTTACGCGGCCCAGTCCCGGGCGCTGGAGGAGATCCGGTCGCGGCTCGCGAAGGCGGCGGAGCACCTCTCTCCGGCGAAGGCGCTCAAGGGCCCGGCCGCACCGCCGTCCCCGGCGGAGGCGGAGGTCCGGGCCGCTCTGGACGCCGTGGAACGGCTCCGGAAGGACACCGGCCGGGTCGATCGCCTCCTGGCGGACCTCGAGACCGTCGCGCGCCCCCGGGGCCCCGGCCTCGGGGTGCCCCCGGGCGAGGCGGCGCGGCTTCGTGCCGGGTTGGCGGGGTTGTACGCGGAGCTGGCGGTCGCGGCTGCGCGCGGCGGCGCCATCGCCGACGCGGAGCGCCTCCTCTCGGTGGCGGCCGCTCTGGACCCGGCGAACGGGAAAGCGTACCAGGACCGGGTCCGGGCGGTTTCACCCGGCGCCGGGAAGCCGACGGTCCCGGCGGGCGGCGCCGGGTCACCGCCGTCGGTCGCCGTCCCGCCGGGCGGGGCGCAGAAGGCTCCCGCCGAACCGGGGGCGAAGCCGGGGAAACCGGCTCCGGCGAAGCCGTGACGTCGGCCCGGGCCGGCGGATATCCGGGAGGGAAGGACCATGCAGGACGAACCGATCCGAATCACGCGTGAAGACCTCTACACCGCCGAGGTGGAGCGGGACCTGGAGCTGTCGCGGAGGCTGCGGGAGCGGCAGGTCCTCCCGCCGGTCGCCGACTCCGGCTGGCGGCGCCTGATCCACGACAGCCTCTTCCACCTGACCCTGGCGGGCCTCCTGGGGGCCTTCCTCAGCTGGATGATCCTCGAGCCGTACCTTCACGATTTCTCGGGAGTCTCGGGGGAAGTGACCCTGGTCAACCCCGAGCCCTTCGGCGTCGGCGTGCCGGGCAGCCTCTCCCTTACGGTGGGGAAACACGAGGTCCTATTGATCCCGGGGATCACCCGCTCCGAGGCCGGGGCGGACGGCGAGCCCGCCCTCGAGGGCCCCGAGGCCTTCAAAAGCGGCATGTTCGTGGAGTCGGTGGGGTCTTTCCGGGACCCCACCACCTTGATCGCGCTGGCGGTCCGTCCCGCACCGGCCGGCACCCCGACGACCGTGGCGGGCGGTCTGGACGACCGGAAAAACGCGGCCGGTTTCCTGCTGTTTCCCCTGACGGCGTCCCTGGTCGCCCTCTGCCTTTTCATGGCCGAGGGGCTCAGCAGCCGGAACTGGCGGCGGACCATTGTCCGGAGCCTCACCGGGACGGGCCTGGCGGTGGTTTTCTCCCTCCTGTCGTTCATACCGGCCGGGGCGATCATGCTGATCGGGGAGCAGATCATGGAGACCCAGACCGCGGGGCGGACCTTCATCACCGTCCACGATCTCTCGCTCCCGGCCTTCGCGGGCTTCGTCTCCTGCCGCAGCGCCGCCTGGCTCTGCGTGGCCCTGGCCATGGGCCTGGGGATGAACCTGGTGCGGAGCACCCGGACGCAGCTGAAGAACACCGTCCTCGGGGGCATGATGGGCGGCGCCCTGGGCGGGGCCTTCTTCGACCCCGTCAGCCGTTTTCTGCAGGGTGGGTCGCTCTTCCAGGGGGCGGACCTCTCCCGCGCCGTGGGGCTGGCCGCCGTCGGGCTCTCCATCGGGTTCTTCGTCGCCCTCTCCGAGCGGCTGACCCGGGAGGCCTGGGTCAAGGTCCGGACCGGGCCGCTGGCCGGGAAGTCCTTCGTGCTCTACCGGACCCCCATCCTCGTCGGGTCCTCGCCCAAGGCGGACATCTACCTCTTCAAGGACGCCGGGATCGCCCCGGAGCACGCCGCCCTCCACCGGGTCGGCGACGCGTGGGAACTGGAGGACCTGGGGAGCCCGGGGGGGACGACGGCGTCGGGCCGTCCGGTCCGCCGCTGGCGGCTGCGGTCCGGGGAGCAGTTGTGCGTCGGGAGCACCGTCCTCGAGTTCGAGGAACGTCTGAGAAAAGCGCCGGAAAACCAGTGACCGGGAGGAAGGTATGGAAACATTCCGAACGATGAAGGCAAACCTCAAGCTGCAGGGGGCCCCCTGCCCCTGGTGCGGCCAACCCCTGGAGCTGGGCCAGGACGCCTCGGTCTGCAACGAGTGCGGGACGGCCCACCACGAGGCCTGCCGCCAGTCCCGGGGCGGGTGCGGCGGGGCGGGGTGCATCAACGCCCCGCTGCAGACCCTTCCCCCGCCGGCCCCCGGCGCGCCGCCGCCCGTGGAGGGCGTCGCCCCGGGCCCGGCCGTGCCGCCGGGCGGGATCCAGTGCCCCTTCTGCAAGGCCATCCTGTCCGCGCCCTACCCCCTGTGCCCCTTCTGCAAGCGGCCGACGAGCCCCGACGGGGTCTACCGGGGCCCCACGGAGATGGCCCCCGGGGCGAACGCCGCCCTTGTCCTGGGCCTCGTCGGCCTGGTGATCTGCGGCTGGGTCCTCGGGATCATCGCCATCGTCAAGGCCAACGAGGCGAAGCGGGCCATCAAGTCGAACCCGCGGTACGTGGGGGACGGCCAGGCCACCGCCGGTCTCGTGCTCGGGATCATCGACATCGTCGCCTGCACCATCTACATGATCCTGAGCGTTTCGAGCCGCATGCGCTGAGCGTACCCGGTTCGGGAGGAGCCTGACATGACACGCTGTCCCACCTGCCACACCCTGATCCGGGAAGAGGAGCCGACCCGCCGCTGCGAGAGCTGCGAGGCCGTCTACCACGCCGACTGCTGGACCGAAATGGGGGGGTGCGCCACCTACGGGTGTCCCGCCGCGGCCCGGGCGTCCGCACCGCCCCCGCCGGCGCGGCTGAGCGCGGGCTGGGGGGACGAGAAGCCCTGCCCGGTCTGCTTCCGCCCCATCCCCTCCGGCTTCCTGGTCTGCGGCTGCGGGGCCCGCTTCCCGACGGCCGATCCCCTGACCCCCGAGCAGTACCGGTCCTGGGTGAGTCTCCAGGGGCGAAAGAAGGCTGCCCGGCGGTTGCTCCTGGTCCTGTTCGTCCTGTCGCTCGTCGCGTTCCTTTCCCCCTTCGTCGGGGCGGGGAACGCCGTCTACGCCCACCTGAACCGGCGCCTCCTCGAGGGGGAGGGCGGGGCCTTCCTCGTGCTGGGTTACGGGTCGGGGGCCCTGGCGGTGGTCCACGCCCTCGTGCTCATCCTGATCGGGGCCGGGTGGTGAGATGACGCGCTTCGCCCCGGGAGTGACGGTCTGCCCGCGCTGCCGCCGGAAAAGCCCGGTGCAGCTCGCCGGCGGCGCCGTCTGCGCGGAGTGCGAGGCCGAAGCCGCCTGGGACCGGGCCGGTGAAAAGCTCGTCGTCACCCGGGCGGACATCGAGGCGGCGGAGCGGGCGGCGAAGCGCCAGGCGCGACCGGCGGACCCTCGGTCGGGGTGGCGCCTGGGGCTGCTGGCGACGGCCTGGGGCGCCGCGGTCCTCGCCGCCGTCGAGATCGTCCGGTTCTACCGGCCACTGCCCATCGGCCCCATCGACGACATCCTCGGCGCCCTGACCGGCCACGCCCGGATGACGGCCGCCTGGGGCGGCCTCGCCGCTCTGGCCGCGGCCGCCCTGCTCCTGTGGGCGAACCGGGACTGGCGACCGCGCCGCGCCTGGACGCTGCTGCTCCACTGGGCGCCGCTCCCCGCCGGGCTCGGGCTGGCCATCCTCGGCTTGACGTTCTGGAACGGGTACGGGGGCGCCTTGGGGTGGTCCTTCACCACCGTCCCGCCCCTCCCCGCGGAAGGCGACCCCGGTCACGTCCGCCTCGCGAAGCGGGCCACGGCGGTCATCCTCAGCCCCGACGAGCACGGCGACGCCCGGGACTTCAGCCTGGGGTCGGGCGTGGTGGTGGCCGCGGTGAACGGGCGCGCCTGGATCGTCACCTGCAGCCACGTGGCCATCCCCTGGATCACCGCGGCCGCGCGGCGCGACCCCCGGTCGGTGCCGCCGGCGTGGGTGATCCTGTCCGACGGGCGGCAGGGGCCGGGCTTCGTCCGCTGGGCGGCCCCGCCCCCCATCGACCTCGCCGCCGTCGAATTCCCTGTCCAGGACCCGCCCCCGCCGGTCCCCTTCTCCCGGGACACCGACCTCCTGGTCGCCGGGAGCCCGGTGTTCTTCATCCCGAACCCGATGCGCAGCGGGTGGCTCAGCCGGAGCGGGCTGGTGCTGAAGCGGGAGCCGCACCGGCTCCCCTCCGGGGGCGTGTGCACCCTGCTGCGCGCCTCCCTCCCCGCCAACCCGGGCGACAGCGGGGGCGGGCTGTACGACGTGGACGGCCGCCTGGTGGGCATCAACACGTGGGCCGCCGCCGGCCGGGACGGGTCCTTCGAGTGCATCAGCCTCCCGACGGAGATGATGGAGGCGATCCTGTCCGCGCTGGAGAAAGGGGACCCGGCGGCCATCGACGAATTCCTGAGAAAAGGAGCCGTGCCGTGAGCACCGTACGCCTTCGACGCCTTCAAGCCGATTACGAAGCCATCAAGCGCCTGGTCCGGCTGCACCCCCGGATCCGCATCGAGGGGGTGACGGGCAACCCGCCCGAGCGATACCGCTTCGTCCTGCTCCTGCCCTCGCTCCGCTCCGTGGACGAGAGGGTGGAGGTGGCGGGCGAGCACCGGGTGGAGGTGTTCCTGCCCCTGGGCTACCCCCGGGACGCCCCCCTCTGCCGGATGCTGACGCCGGTGTTCCACCCCAACATCGCCCCCCACGCCATCTGCATCGGCGACACCTGGACCGCCGGCGAGCCCCTCCCGTCGCTGGTCCAGCGGATCGGGGAGATGCTCGTCTTCCAGAGCTACAACGTGAAGAGCCCGCTCAACGGGCAGGCGGCGCGCTGGGCCGAGGAGAACGCGGCGTCTTTGCCCCTGACCCGCGAGGAGATCTTCGTGGACCTCGAATCCCACGCCCGCGGGGAACAGGCGGGGGACGGGGCCTGCGCCAACTGCGGCGCGCCGGCCGAACGGACCTGCGAGGCCGGTCACCGGGTCTGCCCGGACTGTTCGGCGGTCTGTCCCACGTGCGGCAAGCTTCTCTGCCTGGCCTGCGGCGTGAACCGGTGCCCGGTCTGCGTGCCCGTGTGCGCCAACTGCGCTCAACCGGCGACCCTGCGATGCCTGGCGGGGCACGCCCTCTGCCCCGACTGCGCGCCGCTCTGCCCCCGGTGCAAACGGACGCTGTGCCTCGCCTGCGGCGACTACCCCTGCAAGGCCTGCGGCCCGGCCGACCACGAGATGCACGGAAATTGAACCATGAACCACACGAACGAGGAATCCAGAATCCAGAATTCAGAATTGACACCCCCGCAAAAAGTCGCAATTTACCCGCGAATCACGCGAATGAACGCGAATCAGAAATCAACAATCAATAGATATTATTCGTGTTATAAATTCGCGTATATTCGTGTTATTCGCGGGAAATCTCCCTTTCGCGACTTTTTGCGGCCGCATCAGAATTGACGACCTCGCAAAAAAACCGGGTTCGGATCTCACGGAGGCACTGAGGCACGGAGAAGAATCATAAGGATTGTTGATTCCATTCAATACGATTTGCATTTCTCCGTGCCCCCGTGCCTCTGTGAGAGAGATATTCCGGAAGGTCTCTTCCGGCGGTGCGGTGACTGGGTGAAGGCGAGTTTTCGTGCCCTTTGGCCGCCTCCCTGGCGATCCGTTTGTCTTTGCGAGATCAGGATTCGGATCGGCTCCCGCCAAGGCGCCAAGCTCGCAACGGAGGACCGCATCCGCGTCTACCGCGGCCACGGGCGGCCCGTGAGGCGACGCATGGCAGCGGGGAGGTCCTCGGTGCGGAGGTTTTCCGGGAGGGGCCCCGCGGTGCTGAAGGCGAAGGCGGCGCTGTTGGCGTAATTCAGCCCGCCGTGGGTGGACCGGATGGACACCATCCGCGACAGGAAACCCGACCCCACGTACCAAGCGTCCTTCAGCGACACCACCACGTCCGGGGGCTTGTCCACGAGATCGACGTGCGCCCGCCAGAGGCGGCGCAGGGGGTCCGGCCAGGGGTGCGCCGCCGTGGCCCGGAAGAGGTCGGCCTCGTCGTAGAAACCCTCGGCGTCCGGGTGCAAGCCACCTAAAACCGTTTCGAGACCCAGGGGATCGCCGGAGAGTTGCCGGTAAGCGAAACGCCCGTCCCGGTGCTCGACCCGGGCCCGCCCGCCCCGGGCATCCAGCACGGTTACCGCGCCGTTCTCGGAGAAGGAAACCAGCTCCACCGCCTCGCAGCCGGTCAGGTCGGACGACAGTTCACCGGGTTTTCGGGTCCAGAAACCGGCGTAGGTGACCAGGCCCAGTCGCGGGCTCACCACGTCGCGGTCGCCGTCGAGGCGGTCCCGGAGCCGCCACCCCTTCCGTTTCAGTTCACGGTCCAGGGCCGCGGGGCGGGAGGGGGTGTAGGTGTGGCCGTGATCCGACAGAACCGTCAGGGTACACCGACCCCGGGTCTCGCGGACCACCTCGTAAAGCAGCGCTTCGAGCCGCCGGAGGCACTGGCGCTGACCTTCGGCGCCCCGGCGGGTGCTCATCCCCGCGGAGCTGACGAGGTATCCGAAAAAGGCGTCCCGGCGGGTCTCGAGGAACCGCCGGACGCAGCGCCCCGACTCCGACGTGAAGGCGCACCCGGGCAGGAGGTAGGTGAACCCGTCCAGGAGGGGGCTGCGCCGGTAGTCGAGGACGCGGTTGTAAGGCTGGTTCAGACCCCGGACGTAGTCCCACACCCCGCCCTCGGTGCGGTTGGCCGCGGGGTCGAACCCCGCCGCCTCGTAGGCGCGGCAGCGGGGAAGGCCCAGAGCGGCGGTCAGGCAGAGGTCCGTCATGGCGGGGTAGGGGGCGATCACCCGGGACGGCGGGGGGAAGAGCCGGAGCCCCCCTTCCTCCCAGTACGCGCGGACCACGTCGTAGCCGAAGCCGTCCAGGAAGATCACCAGGTGCGGGCCTCGGGAAAGGTCCCCGGGATTCAGGTCGACCACGTCCGGTTCCCCCTTCGCGCCGTCGAGGTAGAGCATGCGACGGGCCCGGCCGTCGGTGTCCAGCCAGAGGAAGAGGTCCGGCTTGCCGTCCCCGCCCAGGTCTCGGGCCAGGTCGGCGCCCAGGGGTCGGGCCGCCTCCGCCAGTTCACCGTCCTTCATCGAGGCCACGGCCGCGCGAACGAACACCATCACTATGAACAAGACCCAGATCCAAGTCAAGCGGTGCATGATTTCCTCCCACGGTTCCTGTGACGGCCCCGGGGTGGGTGGAAGGCCCGCCCCGGGGCACGGTCGCGTTGGCGGAGAAGCCCGTCTCCCAAGCCAACAGGATGATCCGGAATAGGCGCAGGGCGCGAATCACGGCGGCCTCAGGGGCGTTCCGTCCGGTAGAGCGTTTCCGACCCCGTGGGGATGGCGGCCCCGATGGCGATTCCGCCCACGGCGCCGATGGCGCCGAAGGCCGTGCCCGCCAACAGCAACAACCCGGTGAACAGTCCGAAAACCCGCTTTTGCATGTCTCCCTCCTTTTCGGGAAAAATTTATCGCACGGTTGCAGTATCGCCGTTCCTGGGAGGGTGTTTGTCACGGGGTTGTCACGGCGAGGTCAAAGTTTTGTCGGAGGGGCAGGGGGGTGGCGGGAAAGGACGAAAGGACCAAAAGGACTAAAAGGACGAAAAGGACGGCCGGATGAGACGACGTGAGGGGACTCGGCCTGGGGAGTGCGGCGCGGAGGCGGCCGGAGTCGGGGGGATCGGCCTGGGGAGTGCGGCGCGAAGGCTGCCGGAGGAGGGGAATCGGCCTGGGGAGTGCGGCGCGAAGGCGGCCGGAGTCGGGGGGATCGGCCTGGGGAGTGCGGCGCGCAGGCTTCCGGAGCGCCGCTTTGAAACAGACCCGATAAGCAAGGCGCGCAGGCTTCCGGAGCGCCGTCTTCAGGGAATGGCTGCCGGCTCGGCGGGCCGCGCCGCTCCGGCGGCCTGCGCGGCGCGGTCAAAGCGGCGCTCCGGCAGCCTTCGCGCCGCACTCCGCAGGACGCGGGGCCTCCTCCGGCAGCCGTCGCGCCGCACTCCGCGGGGCGCGGGGCCCCCTCCAGAAGCCTTCGCGCCGCACTCCGCAGGACGCGGGGCATCCCTCCGGCAGCCTGCGCGCCGCACTCCGCAAGGCAGGCCGTCTGGTGGTCCCCGCTCCCGGCAGGCCGCGACGAAACCCCGCTCTTCCAGGCCCGATGGCGACGCCGATGTCCACCCCGAAAGCGATACCGACCCCGATTGCGATACCGATAGCGATTGCGATACCGATAGCGATTGCGATACCGATAGCGATTGCGATACCGACCCCGATACCGACCCCGACCCCGATACCGACCCCGACCCCAACAAGAATCCCTCCGGACCTACAGCCTACAGCCTACAGCCTATCCCCTCACAAACTTGTACCCGTTCGTGTGCACCGTGAGGAGGTGCGCGGGGTTGGCGGGGTCGGCCTCCAGCTTCTTGCGGAGGGAGAGGATGTAGTTGTCCACCGTGCGGGTGGTGGGGAAGGCGTCGTAGCCCCAGACCTCGTCCAGGAGTTGGTTGCGGGACACCACTTCCCGCTCCCGGGCCGCCAGGTACTTGAGCACCGCGAACTCCCGGCTGGAGAGCTTCACGGGTTGGCCGCCGCGCGTGGCTTCCTGGCGGCGGAAGTCGATGGTGACGTCGCCGAAGGCCACGCACTCCACGGCCGCCGCTGCGGGGGCGCCGCGGCGCAGGACCGCCCGGACCCGCGCCTGCAGCTCGCGCATCCCGAAGGGCTTGGTGACGTAGTCGTCGGCGCCCAGTTCGAGGCCGACCACCTTGTCGATCTCCTCCTTCTTGCTGGTGAGCATGATGATCGGCGTACGGACGCCCGCCGCCCTCAGCTCGCGGCAGATGTCCTCCCCGCTCTTCCGGGGAAGCATCAGGTCCAGGAGGATCAGGTCGATCCCCTCGCGGCGGGCCGCCTGCAGTCCCTTCTCCCCGTCGCCCGCCGTCTTCACCTCGTGGCCGTCGGCGGACAGGCCGGCTTCCAGCCCCATCCGGATGGCGGGGTCGTCTTCGATCACCAGGATGCGTGCCATGTACATTCACCTCCGTTTCTTTATCTACCGATAAATACACGAAATACACGAAAAGGGCCCCGTCGGGCGGACTCGGGTCACCCTCTTCCTGGCATGACATCCGTACCCATCGACGGCTGGAGTTTCTCATCCCTCGGGAGGGCCGAGGGATCCCCCAGGGGAAAGGCCAGGGTGAAGGTGCTCCCCTCCCCGAGCCGGCTGGACGCCTCGACGCGGCCCCCGTGGGCGTCCAGGATGTGGCGCACCAGGGAGAGTCCCAGGCCCGCCCCCGGGCGCCGCCGGACCTCGGCGTCGGCGGACCGGAAGTAGGGGGTGAAGATCCGCTCCACCTCGCCGGGCGCGATGCCGATCCCCCGGTCCTCCACCGCCACGGTGGCCTCGCCGGGGCGGCGGGACGTCACGATGCGGATCCGGGGGGCCTCGGGGGAGTATTTCAGGGCGTTGGCGATCACGTTGACGAGGGCCTGGGCCAGGGCGTCGGGGTCCGCCCGGACCACCGGGTCGGGTCGGGCGAAGCGCAGCCGCAGCGTCGTCCCCTTCATCTTCATCGGGTACCGGAGGATGCGGAGCACCCCCCGAACGGCGTCGTTCAGGTTGACCGGGGCGAAGTGGTAGTGCTTTTCCCCGCGCTCGATCCGCCCGGCGTCCAGGATGTTCTCCACCATGCGCTCCAGGCGGGCGCTCTCGCCCTCGATCACCGCCAGGTATTCCCGGGTCCGGCGGTCCTCCGGCGCGAGCCGGCCGACGAGCAGCTCCGCGAACATGCGGATCCCCGTGAGGGGCGTCTTCAGTTCGTGGGAAACCCCCGCGACGAAAAAGGACTTCAGGCGGTTCAGCTCCGCCTGGCGCTCCGCCTCGAGCCGGCCGCGCACCAGGGACTCCTGGAGCCGGATCCGCTCGAGGGCGGTGCCGGCCTGGGAGGCCACGCCCTCCAGGAAGCCGGACTCGGCCTCGTCGTAGGCCTCGCCGTCCCGCCGGGGGCCGACGATCAGCCGCCCCAGGAGGTCCCCGCCGGGGGCCCGGACCGGGAGGTCCAGGCCGGCCGCCTCCCCGTAACCGGTTGTGCCGTCGGCAAGGTCGAGGGCCAGGGACGCGTGGTCCGTGGGCAGGCCGGCCTTGAGGGCTTCCGCCAATTCCCCCGCCAGCGCGTCCGGGTCCGCCGCCAGCCGGCAGGCCTCGGCGGCCCGCGCGGCGGCGGCCTGGAGCTGGTAGGAGCGCGTGAACAGGAAACGGTCCAGGAATCGCTGAAGGTGCTCCCGGAACGGGCCGAACCCGATGGCCGCCGTGACCGCCGCCCCGGTGGAGGCGGAGAAGGCGACGGGAAGGGGGAAATCGCCAATCAGGACCGAAAAGACGGCCAGCAGGCCGGCGTAGAAGACCAGGAACAGGGCGAAAAGCCCGGTGAGGACGGCGCCCCGGTTGAAGGCGGGGCTGATGTCCCACCGCCGGTGGGTGAGGGCGGCCGCCGCCGTCCCGAGGGCGCTCAGGACGGCGATGGTGACCCCGAGCGGCACGGGGGTTACCGGCGTCCAGCCCGCCAGGGCGGGGAGTTCCCGAAGCAGGGCGAAGGCGGTCAGGCCGGGCCACAGCCACAGGAGCAGGGGGAGGCACCGGCGGCGGGCGGGTCCCCCGGCCGGGCGGCAGGAGCGCACCAGCAGGAGGGTGGCCAGGGCCAGCCCGGCGAGGAACCAGGCCCTGCCTGCCCGTACCGCGTCCAGGTAGGGGGCGGGGGAGGCGCCGGCGGCGGCCTGAAAAAACGCCGCAATGCGCCAGGTTGCCAGGAGGGCGCCGACGGCCGCCAGCGGCGCCCAGACGACGGGCCCCGGGCCCCGCCCCGCGGGGTAGCGCCGTGCCGTGGCCGCCAGCAGGACGGGGACGGCGGACACGGCGAAGGCGTTGAGGGCGCCGAGGCCGAGCCCCAGCCAGGGCGGGGGAAGGGCCCGGCAACCCGGGCCCGTCAGGACCAGGGTGGCCAGGGCGGCGGTCAGCCCCTGGAAGAGCAGGGTTTCGGTCCGGTCAGGGGACTGGAGGGAAGCCAGCAGCCCGGTGAAGAAACAGAGGCTGGCGCCCAGGACGGTGAGCGTCAGGAAGAAGGCGCCGTGTACGGGACGGAGCCGGGCGTCGGCCACGCTGGCGGCGCCGTCGCGCCGGAAGGCCACCTGAACCGTGTCGCCGATGCGCCGGCCGTCCAGGGCAAACTCGGCGGCCGCGGGCGAGGGCGTGGGACGGCCGTCGAGGGCGAGGATCACGTCGCCCGGGAGCAGGGCGTTTTGCGCGTCGGCCGGGGCCGGCGCCCTGGAGGTCCCTCCGGCGGGGGCGCCCGGGGATTCGCCTCCCGGACCGGAGACGACCGGCACACCGCCGGGACCGGCGGAGAGTTCGACCGGGAGCCCCGCCTTCTCGGACATCCGGTACGTTCCCAGCAGGCCGGCGCCGGCCAGGAGAGCGTTGAGCCCGATCACCAGGGCCGTTCGGAGCCAGTGGCGCCTCGCCTTCCCCGATTCGTCCCGCTCGCCCATTCACCCCGCTCCTTTCCGCTTCGCGTCGCGAGGCATTATACCGCCGAAGATGGCGGGAGGCAAAAGGCAAGCGGGAGGCGGAGTGCGTTGGAAGACACGATGCGGCCGCGTGCGGGGCGCTCCGGTTCCCGCGGCGGCGGGCAAACCGGGGAGTGCGGCGCGCAGGCTGCCGGAGCGCCGCTTTGGAACCGACCCGAAAAGCAAGGCGCGCAGGCTTCCGGAGCGCCGTCTTCAGGGAATGGCTGACGGCTCGGCGGGCCGCGCCGCTCCGGCAGCCTGCGCGGCGCGGTCAAAGCGGCGCTCCGGCAGCCTTCGCGCCGCACTCCACAGGACGCAGGGCCCCCTCCGGCGGCCTTCGCGCCGCACTCCGCAGGACGCAGGGCCCCCTCCGGCAGCCTTCGCGCGGCACGGGTTTTTCCCCCTTGACGGGGCCGCGATCCGGCACTATCCTCGACAAGGGTCATAAAAAACCGGCATCCCCCTGGGAAGTGGCATCGCCCCCCGGGCCATGGCACAAACAACGGCGTTGCAGAAACGTGCGCGTTCGAGGCCGGGGTTGTCGAGACCCCGTTAAATGGCTGGACCCAGGGGATGACTTGACCACCAAATCCCTGGCCATCAGACTGTTCCTGCTGCTGACGCTGGCGGTCGGCTCGGCTTGGCTCCCGCCCGAGGTCGGCTACCGCAAGATGGCGGAGCAGCTTGTGGCCTTCTTCCGACCGCTTTTCGAGAACCTTCTCGCCGACCCTCCCGACCCGGTTCGGGAGGCGGAACTGGTGCTCAGCTACGACTCCCTGTCGGAAGAAGAGAAGAAGATGCTCCGGGACGCGGGCCTCGACACCCGCCTCGTCATGAACCCCGCCATGACGGACCTAATCCGGGCCACGGCCCCGGCCGGCGAGCCGCGGGCCGCGCCCCCCTTTCGTGCCGGGAGACGGAAGCCGGCCGGGCGGCTGGACCTCTCGTCCATCGCCGTCAGTGTCCGGGACTGGGGGGCGCTGGCGGTGTGGGCCCTTCCCGCCCTCGGCCTGGCCTGCGCCGGTTTTTTAGCCGGGATCCGCCGCCCGCACGCGGCGCAGCGGAGGGTCCGCTGGGTCTTCGAGTTCGGCCGCGGGCTGCTGGTCGTCCTCTCCGGGAGCGCCCTGGCGGCCCACCTTCTCTTCCGGTACAACCTGCTCTACCTCATCCCCTGGCACGTCTGGTTCGCGCCGGTGGTCTTCACCCCGCTGGCGGGCGTCATCCTCCACTTTTCCCGCCGGGACTTCCCCTTCTGGCGCCGGACCCTCGCGGCCCTCGCCCTGCCGGGGGCTTCGGCCCTGGTGGTGGCGGCGATGGTGTAGACCCCGCGATGAAAACCTGGGAGGCGGCCCGCGCGTTTCCGCCTGGAATCGGGCCTTCAGGTGTACGGACGCCTGTCGAGGGGGTGTTGGTATGGGGTGGACCGGGGCCCCGTTCCCGGGTATAATCCTGCCGTCAATCCGGGTCCCGATTCGACATCACCGAAGGAAGGAGATCGTCATGTTGTTCATCGTCAGCATCCTGGTGGCGGCGTTCGCGTTCTGGTTGTGGCTGGGGAGGCTCCGGAGGTCCTCCCGGGGGGTGGAGGGCGTCGAGGCGCGCGGGGCGGGGTTCGCCCTGCCGGTGGCCGTCCTGGCCCTGCTGGTCGCTTTCAGCCAGGCCCTGGCCGTCATCCCCGCGGGGCACGTGGGGGTGGTGGACTTCTTCGGCGTGGTGTCGGACCGGCCGCTTCACGCGGGGATCAGCCTGGTGAACCCCCTGGCGCGGGTGGTGAAGTTCTCCGTCAAGACCAGCGAGATCAAGGAGACCATGGACGTTCCCTCCAAGGAGGGCCTCACCGTCCAGCTGGAGATCAGCCTGCTCTACCACCTCGACCCGCTCAAGGCCCCCCTGGTCTACCGGACAGTGGGCGAGAACTACGCGGACGTCATCATCGCCCCCCAGTTCCGCTCGGTGGCCCGGGGCGTCACCGCCTCGGTGGACGCGAAAGCCCTCTACACCTCCGAGCGGGAGACCCTGGCCCTGGTCATCACGAAGGAGCTCAAGCGCCTGGTGGAGCCGCGGGGGATCGCGGTGGAAAGCACGCCGCTGCGGCGGGTGGTCCTGCCCCAGGGGCTGACCCAGGCCATCGAGGAGAAGCTCCGGGCCGAGCAGGAGAGCCAGCGCATGCAGTTCGTCCTCACGAAGGAAAAGCAGGAGGCCGACCGCAAGCGGATCGAGGCCCAGGGGATCGCCGACTTCCAGAAGATCGTGACCCAGGGGATCAGCGAGCAGCTCCTCCAGTGGAAGGGCATCGAGGCCACCGAGAAGCTCGCCGCCTCCCAGAACAGCAAGGTGGTGGTCATCGGCGCCGGCAAGTCGGGCCTGCCGCTGATCCTGAACACGCAGTGAGCAGACGGTTTTCAAACCACGAACCACACGAACCACACCAACGGGTCCGGAGGATCTTTGGACTTCCCACGTAATGTCAAGCACTAAATTGTCGGGTGGTACCCGACGATTTATCTGCCTGGATGTTCTTTCCATTCATTCGGTTGATGTCGAAGAGGGTTCGGTTCTGTAACATCACAGA
>JAGNHB010000089.1 GCA_018001935.1 Acidobacteriota bacterium | reverse complement strand
GGCTTGGCGTCTTTGCGTCTTTGCGAGAGGTAAAAACCGCCTGTTTTTTTCTGGAGCGTCCGGATGATCCGTGTCCATCCGTGTTCATCCGTGGTTTCTCTCCGGTTTATCCGGGTTGGGCTGTAGGTCGGAGGGGTTCCCATCGGTATCGGTATCGGTATCGGTATCGGTATCGCAATCGCAATCGCAGTCGCAATCGCAGTCGCCATCGGTATCGCAGTCGCCGTTGGTAGCGCCGTCGCCGTCGAAGTCGCCGCCACCGTCGCGACCGAAGAGGCCCCGGGCCAGGGGGGAAGGTTCTTCGGGCACGATCCTTGCTCAGACGCGCAGACCTTGCGAGCGACCCGTTCCTCCCGCCGCCTTCGGGGCGGGTTTGCCCCTACGTTGCGACGTCTTGTCCCCGGAGCGCCGCTTTGATCGCGCCGCGCAGGCTGCCGGAGCGGCGCGTCCCCAACGCGACCCGCGCGTCTTCCGGAAGATCAGACGCCGGCGCGCAGACACAAGGCGGAGGGTGCCGAGCTTTTAGCAGGCATGCCGGCGACGTGATGAAACCGAGGCGCAGGGACTAAGGAACCAAAACGGCCAACAGGACAGGCCGAGCCGGCTCGGCAGACGGCGCTGACGAAGCATGGCACACAAGCAGGCCCTGTAGCGCTCTTCCTCTGCGAGCTTGGTGCCTTGGCGAGCGCCGACCCGGGCCCCGATCTCGCCAAGGCGCCAAGCTCGCAAAGAAAAACCGATCGCCAGGGATGCGGCCAAGGGGCACGAAAGCGTGCCTTCACCGGTTCGTCACGGCCGGGGGATCACGGAATCCTTCGTCACGAAATCCTGCCAGAAGGGCGAGAGCTTCCGGAGCCGCTCGACGATGCCGGGCACCACGCCGAGGACGTAGTCGATCTCCTCCTCGGTGTTGTACCGGCTCAGGCTGAAACGGGTGGAGCCGTGGGCGGCGGTGAAGGGCACCCCCATGGCCCGCAGGACGTGGGAAGGCTCGAGGGAGCCCGACGTGCACGCCGAGCCCGAGGAGGCGCAGATGCCGTGCTGGTCCAGCAGGAGCAGGATCGCTTCCCCCTCGATGTACTCGAAGCTGATGTTGGTGGTGTTGGGCAGGCGGCTGGCGGTGTCCCCGTTGACCCGGACGGTGGGCACCGCGGCGAGGACCCCGGCCTCGAGCCGGTCCCGCATCGCCGCGACCCGGCCGATCTCCTCGGGAAGGTTCCGGGCGGCCAGCTCGCACGCGCACCCCAGGGCCACGATGGAGGCCACGTTCTCCGTCCCGCCGCGGCGGTTGCGCTCCTGGTGGCCGCCGACCAGGAAGGGGGCCAGGCGGACGCCGCGCCGGGCGTAGAGCAGCCCCACACCCTTGGGGGCGTGCAGCTTGTGCCCGGAGAGGCTCAGCAGGTCGATGAAGCTGCGAGACATGTCCAGCGGGATCTTCCCGGCCGCCTGCACCGCGTCCACGTGGAAGACGGACCCGTTGGCCTTGACGATCCGGCCGACTTCCTCCACGGGGAAGATGACGCCGGTCTCGTTGTTGGCGTACATGACGGAGACCACGGCGGTCTCGGGTCGCAGGGACGCCCGCAGCTCGTCCAAATCCAGGCGGCCGAGGGCATCGACCCCCAGGAAGCTCACCTCGTACCCTTTCTTCTTCAGGTGCTGGCAGAGGTTCAGCACGGCGGGGTGCTCCACGCGGGTGGTGACGAGATGCCGCTTGTCGGGGTTGGCCTCCAGGACCCCGCGAATGGCCATGTTGTCGCTCTCCGTACCGCAGCTGGTGAAGACGATCTCGGTGGGCTCCGCCCCCAGGAGGGCGGCGGCCTGTTCCCGGGCCTTCGTCACGGCCTTCCCCACCCGCCCGCCGAAAGTGTGCATGCTGGACGGGTTCCCGTACCACTCCGTCAGGTAGGGCTTCATGGCCTCGAAGACCTCGGGGGCCACGCGGGTCGTGGCGTTGTTGTCCAGGTAAACCAGTCGTTCCATCAGCGGACCTCCTCCACCGTGATCTCCTCGTCCACGAACTCCCGCAACCTGTCCTCCACGGCGTGCTTGATGGTGAGCCCCGAACTGGGGCAGGACGAGCACATCCCCCGGAGGGCCACCTTGACGCGCAGGCCCTCCACGTCCACCAGTTCGATGTCCCCGCCGTCGGCCTGCAGCAGGGGCCGGATCTCCTCCTCCAGGATCTCGCGAATCCGCAGGATCCGTTCCACGTTGCTCTTCGGGCGAATCCGGACGGGGGACGCCTCGAGTTCGGACGCCAGGGTCTCCCGGGTCTCGCGGATGATCTGCTCGATGTCGTAGTGGCAGCTCTCGCAACCGCCCCCCGCCTTGCAGTAGTTGGTCACTTCCTCCACCGTGGAGAGGTTGTTCTCCCGGACCACCTTCCGGATCAACCCGTCCGTGACCCCGAAGCAGCGGCAGACGATCTTCCCCTCGTCCCCCTCGTCCAGGTGCTTCCGGCCGAGGCCGTAGTAACTGGCGGCCGCCGCCTCCAGGGCTTCCCGCCCCATGACGGAGCAGTGCATCTTCTCCGGCGGGAGACCGTCGAGGAAGTCGGCGATGTCCTTGTTGCTGATCTTGAGGGCCTCGTCGAGGGGGAGGCCCTTGACCATCTCCGTGAGGGCGGAAGCGGCGGCGATGGCCGAACCGCACCCGAAGGTCTTGAACTTCGCGTCGACGATCCGCTTGTCGGCGTCGAGCTTGAGGTAGAGGCGCAGGGCGTCGCCGCAGGCGATGTTCCCCACGTCGCCGACCGCGTCGGCATCCGGTATCTCCCCGACGTTGCGGGGGTTGAAGAAGTGATCCCTGACCTTGTCCGAATAATCCCACATGGTTGACCTCTCGAGGGTAAGATCCCGCAACCGCGGTCCGGGAGACATCCCCCGGAAATCCTTGGAGTCCCGAAACGCCGGTGCGGGTTCACCCGGGACCGTCGAGCGCCCCTCGCCGGGCCGCGGACCGGGTGCCGCCCCCGTGCATACCACGTCCGGCCCGTCATTTCAACCACCATTTTCTTGAAAAGCACCCGGTGCAAGGGTATGATAGATGGGATCGACGCTCGAACCGGGCCCCGCGAAGCCCCCACCCCGATACCGGAGATGCGACATGAAACAACTGGTCGACATGGAACGACGGGTCGTTCTGCCCCACCTCATCGACTGGGCCTTCATCATGGAACTCCAGAAGGTCCTCCCCGCCCTGGTGAACTCCGAGATTGTCCAGCTCAACCGGGATGTCGTCAAGGCGATCCCGCCCCAGTACAAGAACCTGGTCAAGCCCCTCGGCGACGTCCTCGCCAACCGCGGGAAGGTCCTGCTGGCCGTTTCGGACGTGGACGTGGAGGGCGACGACTACAAGGCCTACGGGACCCTGGCCCGCGAGGACGGTTCGCCCCTGGGGTTCTGCAAGCTCGTCCTCCTGGACAAGGACCTCTTCGAGAACGACTACATCGGCGGCGTCATCACCGGCGCGGACGGCGGCTTCCGGATCTCCTTCGGGCCCGAGACCTTCAACGACTTCCCCTGGTTCCGGACCAAGGCCATCCCCAACTTCATCTTCCGGGTGTTCGACTGGCGTCGGAACCACTTCGAGAAGGTGGCCGAACTCCGTCCCAAACCCGCAAACGTCGAGAAGTTCGAGGGCAAGCGGTACCTCATCGACTTCGGCGTCGTCCCCGTGAGTGTGAAAGCATGATGGGGCCGAACCGCAACACCGGGTCCCCCGTCCGGCTCACCGCCCGGTTCGCCCCGCTCCTCCTCGGCCTGGGCTTCCTGCTCACCGGCCTCTCCCCCACCTTCGCCGCGAAGAAGCTCAAACCCGTCACCCTGCCCGACTTCACCGGCTGGATGACCATCAGCAAGGACCTGGAGAAACCCCTCAAGTTCTACCCGGGCGGGATGATCAACATCGACACCGGGTTCATGGGGAACCTCACGATCGAGGGCGGTCTGAAGCCGGAAGTGATGATCCGCGCCACCATCACCGCTTACGGGAAAACCCAGGAGGAGACGCTCGCGAACTTCCAGGAGATCTACCCGCGGATCAACCGGACGGAGACCGTCATCAACATCACGACCACCCACCCCGAGAAGTTCGACCGGGGGAAGATCGACTACCACCTGGTGGTCCCCAAGTACCGGACCGACATGAAGATCTTCACCAACCGGGGCTTCATTTCCATCCGGGACCTCAACGGCTGGATCGAGGCGGACACCGCCAAGGGCTACCTCCAACTCAACAACCTGTCCGGGTACATCTCCTGCAAGACCCTGGAAGGCGACATCCAGGCCCAGCTGAAGGGGAAGCGCTGGGAGGGGCTCCAGCTCAGCGCCGTCACCGACAAGGGCGACGTGAAGGTCTTCATGCCCGCCGAATACCATTGCGACCTGACGCTGATCACCCTCCGGGGAAGCATCGAGGTGGACTACCCCACCTACCTCGTGGACGAGGAGGAATCGGGGATCGGCGTCGCGAAGAAGAAGGACGGCGCCTGCATCAGCCAGCAGGTCAGGGACGGCGGCCCCTGCGTGGTCATCCAGACCGGGTGCGGCCAACTCACCCTCCAGCAGTACGATCCCGAGAAGGAATTCCTGGACCACGCCCCGGCGGAAGAGTCGGTGCCCTCCCCGCCCGACAAGCCGGGCGCCCCGGCACCCCCCGGGAAGGGTCCTGACGGCCCCACGCCCCCCGACGCCCCCGGGGACAAGGAGAAGAACGATGCGCCCGACGGTCACCGTTGACGGCAACCACCTCACCCTCGAGGAACTCTTTGCGGCCTCCCGGCGCGGCTGCGATTTCACGTGGCCCGACGCTTCCCGGGAGCGGGTGGAGCGCGCCCGCGCCCTCGTGGACCGCTTCGTGGCGGAGGGCCGGGTGGTCTACGGCGTGTCCACGGGCTTCGGCCTCCTGAGCAACGTCCGCATCTCCACCGGCCAACTCGAGCAACTCCAGGCCAACCTGATCCGTTCCCATGCCGCGGGCGTCGGCAACCCGCTCTCGCCGGAGGAGACCCGGGCCATGCTCCTGATCCGGGCCAACGTCCTGGCCAAGGGCTTCTCCGGTGTACGGCCCGTGGTGGTGCGCACCCTCCTGGACATGCTGGAGAAGGACGTGCTCCCCGTCATCCCGGAGAAAGGCTCGGTGGGCGCCAGCGGCGACCTCGCCCCCTCGGCCCACCTGGCCCTGGTCCTCATGGGCGAGGGGCAGGCCCGCCACGAGGGCGAGGTCCTGCCCGGCGGCGAGGCCATGCGGCGGGCCGGGATCCCCACCCTGGTCTTCCAGGCCAAGGAGGGACTCGCCGTCCTCAACGGGACCCACTGCATGACCGCCCTGGGCGCCCTGCTGACTTTGGAGATCGGCTACCTGGTCCGCGTGGCCTCCCTGGTGGCCTCCATGACCACCGATGCCCTCATGGGAACCGACGCCCACTTCGACGCCCGCATCCACGACGTCCGCCCGCACCCGGGGCAGGTCCGCGTCGCCGCGGAGATGCTCCGGGTCATGGAGGGGAGCGCCCTGCGGCAGTCGCACCTCACCTGCGACAAGGTTCAGGACGCCTACGCCCTCCGCTGCATCCCCCAGGTCCACGGGGCGGTCCAGGACACCCTGGACCACGCCCGGGCGATCCTGTCGCGCGAGATCAACGCCGCCACCGACAACCCGCTCGTCTTCCCCGACACCGAGACGGTGCTCTCCGGGGGCAATTTCCACGGCGAGCCCATCGCCTTCGTCCTGGACTTCCTGGGCATCGCGGCGGCGGAACTGGCCGGTATTTCCGAGCGGCGCATCGAACGGCTCATCAACCCGGACCTCAGCGGGCTGCCCCCCTTCCTGACCCGCGAACCGGGCCTGAACTCGGGCTACATGATCGCCCACCTGACGGCGGTGTCCCTGGTGGCCGAGAACAAGGTCCTGGCCCACCCGGCCTCGGTGGACTCGCTGCCCACCAGCGCCGGGAAGGAGGACCACGTCAGCATGGGGATGACGGCCGCCGTCAAGCTGCGGCAGATCGTGGAGAACGTGCGGACCGTCCTGGCCGTCGAGGCGCTGGTGGCCGCCCAGGCCCTCGACTTCCGCCGCCCGGCCGCCAGTTCCCCCCTCATCGAGGCCGCCCACCGGAAGATCCGGGAGCGGGTCAGCTTCATGGAAGCCGACCGCAACATGGGCGACGACATCCGGGCCATGACCGAACTGCTGGCGGGTCACGAGATCCCTGTTTTCAGCGGGGCCGACCACTGACGCCGCGGACGAAACGTCCCGGACCCGACTACCCAAGGAGATTTCATGACAACGTCACCCCTGCCCAAAGTCCCCGGTTACTTCCGCTGGATGGTCCTGGCCATCGTCAGCCTGGTCTGCTTCGCCCAGTACTTCATCTACGATTCGGTGACCCCGCTGGGGACGATGATCAGGGAGGCCAACATCAACCGGGGGCAGGTGACGTCCGTGGACACGGCCGGCAACAGCCTGACCGTCGAGACGAAACGGGGCCCGAAGGTCTTCCGGGTCATCCCGCCCGAGAAAGCCGGGCAGAAGGCCGCCAGCGGGGAAGTCTTCACCCCGACGGAGATCGCGCTCCTCACCGGCGAGCCGGCGCCGAAAAACGCCGACGGGTCTGCCGGGAAACCGCCGTCGGTGAAAAAGACCCTTCCGGAGATCCAGGCGGGAAGCTGGGTGACCGTCTACTTCCATTACGACAGCGGGAGCTTCCTGACCACCAACATCGAGATCCACCCGTCGCGACCCTCGGGGGAGACCGAGGGCGGCCTGGGGTTCTCCGGCACCTCCTACGGCCAGCTCTTCTCGGCCTACGCCTGGGCGAACGTCTTTCTCCTCATGCTGCTGCTGGCCGGCATCCTGGTGGACAAGCTGGGTATAAAGATCTCCGGCATCCTTTACGCATTCCTGTGCTTCCTGGGCGCGGCCATCACCGCCCTCGGGGCGATGGATTCCCTGCCCTCCATCCTGGGGCCCCTCTACACCTGGCTGCAGACCGCCTTCTTCCCGGAGTGGAGCACCGAACTCAAGGTCATGCTCCTCGGGCGGGCCATCTTCGGTTTGGGGGCGGAATCCATCCTGGTGGTCAACAACAAGGTCCTGGCGCGCTGGTTCAAGGGCAAGGAACTGGCGTTCGCCTTCGGGTTGAACCTGACCATCATGCGGCTGGGGACGTTCCTGGCCCTGACGATCCAGGTCCCCGTGGCCGATGCCTGGGGCCTCCGGAACGCGCTCTGGTTCGCCGCCACCCTGATGCTGGTCGGTTTTTCGACCTTCTTCCTCTACCTCTGGCTGGAGCGAATCTCCCGCGGCCGGGAGGGAGCACCCACCGGAGAAGTCGGCATCAGCCCCGAAGAGCAGTTCCGCCTGAAGGACGTTTTCAAGTTCACTCCCTCTTTCTGGTTCATCTCCTTGCTCTGCGTGACGTTCTACTCCGCCATCTTCCCCTTCCAGTCCTACCTCCCCGACATCCTGGTGCAGAAATTCAAGTACTCCGACGCCCTCGCGGGGGTGGCCGCCTCGTGCCTGATCTTCGGCACCATGATCTTCACACCCATCTTCGGGTTTTTCGTGGACAAGTACGGCAAGCGAGCGACCCTGATGATTTTTGGTTCGCTCATGCTGGTGCCTTGCCACCTTCTGCTCGGGTATACCCATTTTCTCCCCATCGTGCCGATTTTTGTCGCCGGGATCGCCCTCTCTCTCGTGCCCGCCGCGCTCTGGGCGGCCATCCCCATGATGGTCCCGGAAAACCGGCTCGGAACCGCTTTTGGCGTGATCGGATACATCCAGAATGTCGGGTTGTGGCTGTTCCCCATGCTGGCCGGGAAGATCGCCGACGCCCACACCACCCAGACCGTGGTGAACGGGAAACCCGTGGCCATCATCGATTACACCTGGACGATGCTGATGTTCTCGACGCTCGGGATCGTGGGCTTCGTGTTCGCTCTCTGCCTGAAGTGGGCCGACAAGCGGCGGAAGGAGGGAGAGAGCATCGAGGCCGTCATGACCGGGGCGCCGGCCGCGGCCGCGTCCCCGGCCCCGGCGGACCAGCCGGCCTAGCCCGGAGTGAGAAGACCATGAGCCTGTTGGACTCGATTCGAAGCACCGCCGCCGCGAACCCGAAACGCATCCTGCTCCCCGAGGCCGAGGAGCCCCGGACGCTGCAGGCGGTGGCGCGGATTCGGGACGAGGGGATCGCCCGGTCGATCCTGGTGGGCCGGCCGGACGCCATCCGCGCCGCGGCGCTCGCCCAGGGCGTCGATCTGCGGGGCATCGACCTCGCGGACACCACCGACGAGCGCCTGAGGGACCGCCTGGCGAACCTGTACCACCAGCAGCGGAAAGCGAAGGGCTGCACCCTCGAGGAGGCGCTCAAGGCCGTGGAGGACCCGCTCTACTTCGCGGACCTGCTGGTGGCGGACCGCCTGGCCGACGGCACCGTGGCGGGCGCCCTGAACACCACGGCCCACACCGTCCGGGCGGCCCTGCGCTGCATCGGCCTGCGGCCCGGCATCTCCGTGGTGTCATCGTTCTTCCTCATGGAAACGGCGCAGACCGACCTCGGCACCCACGGGGCCTTCATCTTCGCCGACTGCGGCGTCGTCCCCAACCCCACGCCGAGGCAGTTGGCGGAAATCGCCCTCTGCGCTGCGGAAAATGCCCGGGTCTTCCTTCGCGACGAGCCCCGGGTGGCGCTGCTCTCCTTCTCCACCCGGGGGAGCGCGAAGGACCCCCTGGCGGACAAGGTGGTGGAGGCGGTGAAGATCGCCCAGGCCCTCCGCCCCGAACTGTGCCTCGACGGGGAGCTGCAGCTCGACGCGGCCATCGTCCCGGAGGTGGCGCGCTCGAAGGCCCCCGGCTCGCCGGTGGAGGGGCGGGCCAACGTGCTGGTGTTCCCCGACCTGAATGCCGGGAACATCGGCTACAAGCTGGTGCAGCGGCTCGCCGGCGCCACCGCGGTCGGGCCGATCCTGCAGGGCCTGGAGAAGCCGTCCAACGACCTCTCCCGCGGCTGCAGCGTGCAGGACATCGTGGACGCCGTGGCCGTGACGGCCGTGCAGGCACAGGGTTTTTAACGGTTCTTTGACTATCGGGGCCAGGATAGGCTGTTAGGCTGAAGGCTGTTAGGCTGAAGGTCGGACGAGTCGGTATCGGTATCGGTATCGCAGTCGGTATCGCAGTCGCAATCGCAGTCGCAGTCGGTATCGCAGTCACAGTCGGTATCGCATTCGCAGTCGGTATCGCAGTCACAGTCGGTATCGCGGCAGCGATCGCAGCCGGCCTCGCTGTCGGTATCGGGGCCGCTCCCGGCTTCGCCCCCAGGCTCGATCGCAATCCCGGACCCGCGCCGTCGGCCCCCTCGCTGTCCTTTTGGTCGTTTGGGTCGTTTGGGTCGTTTCGTCCTTTGGGTTAGTTATCGACGGCGATACCGATGGCGATAGCGATTGCGATTGCGATTGCGATTGCGATACCGATTGCGATGCCGATTGCGATACCGATACCGATACCGATACCGATACCGATACCGATGCCGATGCCGATACCGATACCGATACCGATGCCGATGCCGATGAGATTGCAAACAATTCACTCAGGAGGTTATTGATATGAGCTACATCGAGTATGTCGGGGCCCGGCAGGTGCTGGACTCCCGCGGAAACCCCACCGTCGAGGCGGAAGTGTTCCTCGAGTCCGGGGCCTGGGGCAGCGCCATCGTCCCGTCCGGCGCCTCCACCGGCCAGTTCGAGGCCGTGGAACTCCGCGACGAGGACGTCTCCCGTTTCGGCGGCAAGGGCGTCACCAAGGCCGTGGAGAACGTCAACACCCTCATCGCCGAAGCCATCGACGGCTTCGACGTCCTCAACCAGCGCCTGCTGGACGAGGCCCTCATCAACCTGGACGGGACCCCCAACAAGGGCAAGCTGGGCGCCAACGCCATCCTGGCGGTCTCCATGGCGGCGGCCCGGGCGGCGGCCAACTTCCTCGGCGTCCCCCTCTACCGCTACCTGGGCGGCGTCAACGCCAAGACAGTGCCCGTCCCCATGATGAACATCCTCAACGGCGGGGCCCACGCCGACAACAGCGTGGACCTGCAGGAATTCATGATCATGCCCGTGGGGGCGCCCACCTTCGCGGAGGGGCTCCGGATGGGCACCGAGGTCTTCCACTCCCTCAAGGGCGTCCTCAAGGGCCGCAAGCTGAACACCAACGTCGGCGACGAGGGCGGCTTCGCCCCCAACCTCGCCTCCAACGAGGAGGCCGTCCAGGTCATCCTGGAGGCCATCGCCAAGGCCGGCTACAAAGCCGGCGAGGACGTCGTTCTGGCCCTCGACCCCGCCGCCAGCGAGTTCTACCGCGACGGCGCCTACGTGTTCCACAAGTCCGACCAGTCGAAGCGGACCTCCGCCGAGATGGTGGCGTTTTACAAGGACTGGGTGTCCCGCTACCCCATCGCCTCAATCGAGGACGGGTTGGCCGAGGAGGACTGGGAGGGCTGGAGCCTTCTGATGAAGGAACTCGGCGGCAAGGTGCAGCTGGTGGGGGACGACCTCTTCGTCACCAACACCGAACGACTGGCCCGCGGGATCCGGGAGCAGTCGGCCAATTCCATCCTCATCAAGCTGAACCAGATCGGGACCGTGACCGAGACCATCGAGGCCATCGAACTGGCCCGGACCCACGGGTTCAGCGCGGTCATCTCCCATCGCAGCGGTGAAACGGAAGACACCTTCATCGCGGACCTCTCGGTCGCCATGGGGACCGGCATGATCAAGACCGGCTCGGCGAGCCGGACGGACCGGATCGCCAAGTACAACCAGCTCCTCCGGATCGAGGAGGAACTCGGCCCCCAGGCCCGTTACCCCGGCCGGAAGGTCTTCTGCCGTTTCCAGCGCTAATGCCGGTCCCCCACCCGGGGCGAACCGGGGTTCTTTGACCGATGCCAACCCGGCGGGGGCCGTCACCGGCCCCCGCCGGGGACCGTTTCGCCGCCGCGGGCGCCCTTGACGGCAAGGGCCCCTGCCGGGATTCTCCACCACCAGGGGCCCGCGGGGGATGCGAAGCCGGCCGAAAGGCCACCCTGCATGCGAGGGTTTCACCAGGAGGTGCCATGAAGTACATCCTCTTGATCCTCGACGGTTGGGGCCACCGGCCCGAAAAACGGGCGAACGCCATCGCCGCCGCCCACACGCCCAACTTCGACCGGCTCCTCACCCGGTGCCCCCGGACCCTCCTGGCGGCCGCCGGGGAGCGGGTCGGCCTCCCCGAAGGGATCGTCGGCAACTCGGAGGTCGGTCACCTGAACATCGGGGCCGGCCGCGTCGTCTACCAGGACATCACCCGGATCTCCAAGGCGGTTCGCGAGGGGACGTTCTTCGACAACCCCGCGCTGCGCGAGGCGATGAAACTCGCCCGAAACGCGCGACTCCACCTGGTCGGGCTGATGTCCGACGGGGGGGTGCACTCCCACATCGACCACCTGGAAGCCCTGCTGAAGATGGCGAAGGACCACCACGTCGCACCCGTGTTCGTCCACGCCTTCACCGACGGCCGCGACACCCCCCCGAAAACCGGGCTGGGGTTCCTCCGGCGACTCATCGGGCGGATGCGGAGCCTCGAGTGCGGCCGGGTGGTCTCGCTGATGGGGCGCTACTGGAGCATGGACCGCGACCGCCGCTGGGACCGGGTGGAGCGGGCCTGGGCCGCCCTGGTGCTCGGCGAGGGCGCCCGCGCCGCCCACTCCTTCCAGGCGCTCCGGGACGCGTACGACAAGGGCCTCACCGATGAGTTCATCCACCCCGTCGTCATCTGCGACACCCAGGGCCCCGTGGGGACGATGCGCGACGCGGACGTGGTGGTCTTCTTCAATTTCCGCGCCGACCGTGTTCTCGAACTCACCCGCGCCCTGGTGGACCGGGAGTTCCACGGCTTCGCCCGGCGACGGACGCCGGACCTGCACGTCTTCACCTTCACCCGCTACAAGGCCGATTTCGACTGCACGGTCTGTTTCCCCCCGCAAACCATGGCCAACACCCTGGCCGAGGTCTTCGCCCGGCAGGGAATCCGGAACCTCCGCCTGTCGGAGACGGAGAAATACCCCCACGTCACCTTCTACTTCAACGGCGGGGTCGAGCGGCCCTGGCCGGTGGAGCGCCGGATCCAGGTCCCCTCTCCCGCCGTGGCCACCTTCGACCTGAAGCCGGAGATGAGTGCGCCCGAGATCACCGAACGGCTCCTGTCGGAGATCGACGCAAACCTGGACGACGTCTACGTCGTGAACTTCGCCAACCCCGACACGGTGGGTCACACGGGCATGGAGGAAGCTGCGGTCCGGGCCGTGGAAACCGTGGACGCCTGCCTGGGGCGGATCCTCCGCAAAGCCGGCGAGATCGGCGCCTGCACCCTGGTGACCGCCGACCACGGCAACTGCGAGCAGATGGAAGACGAGGAGACCCACGGTCCCCTCACGGCTCACACCCTCAACCCGGTCCCTTTCATCCTCGCCCACCCGGACGAGGACTTTACCCTGAGGGACGGCGGCGCCCTGGAGAACATCGCCCCCACCCTGCTGGACCTGATGGGCATCCCGAAGCCCGCGGAAATGACAGGGGCATCGCTGATCCTCTGAATTGCGGTAAGTTCTGACTGATTTCATGGAAAACTCAGCAACGATGTCCCCTGGGCCGGGGATCGTTGCCCTGCGCGTCCTCACCCCGTTAGGGGTGAAATATTTGTAGTACAACGGGTTATTCACCCCCCCCGCGGCGAAGTTCCTCGTCAGGGGCTCGATGGGGGAGATCCGTCAAGGCGCCATTCGACATCATTGTGCGCTCCGGTTCTGAAAGCAGTCAGCACTTACGGTAAAACAAGCGGGGCATCCGGAAGCTTACAATCACTGGGTTCGCCGGGTTCGGCGCCTCACCCCGCCGCGCCGACCAACCCCGCCATCCGCTCGCGGATGGCGGGCGGGTTCGAGAGGCGCTCCGCGGGGTCCCGGGCGATGAGGGCGAGGCAGAAGTCGGAAAGGCCGGCGCTCACGTCGGGGTTGAGCGCGGCGGGCGGGTCCGGCGAGCCGGAGAGGACCGTGAAGAGGACTTCCTCGGCGTCCTTCCCGGGGAAGGGTTTGCGGAGCGTGAGCATCTCGTACAGGATCACCCCCAGGGCGTAGAAGTCCGCCGACACCGGGTCGGCCGTACTCCCCATGAGGCGCTCGGGCGGCATGTAGGGGAAGGTCCCCATCACCGCCCCGTCGGCGGTCAGGGCGCTCTGGCCGGACATCGTGGCGAGGCCGAAGTCCAGCACCCGCAACGCGGCCTTCACCCGGGCGAGGGCCGCTTCGCGGTCGCCGGGCAGCGGGAACGCCACCTCCCGGCCGAGGACGACGTTGCCCGGCTTGACGTCCCGGTGGCAGACCCCGGCCGCGTGGATGTCCTCCAGGATCCCCAGCAGCACCTCGAAGACCACCAGGGCGTCCCGGGGGCCGATGCCGCCCCGGTCGACGAACTCCGCCAGGCTGACCCCCTCCACGTACTCCATGACGTAGTAGAGGTCCCGCCCCGAGATCCCCCGTTCGAGGACCCGGACCAGGTTCGGGTGGTCCAGCTTTTCGCAGATGAGCCCCTCGCGCAGGAAACGGCGGCGGGCCTCGTCGTCGCCGGCGACGTGGGGGTGCAGCTTCTTGAGGGCCACCACCCGGCCGGATTTGCGGTCCCGGGCACGGAACACCGTTCCCATGCCGCCCACCCCGAGGGTGTCCTCCACCACGAATCGGCCGTAGACCGCGGACTTCCGCCAGAGCCGGTAGGAGGCGTGCCAGCGCCGGGCCACCCGCCAGGCGCCGTTGAGGGCGAGGGCCAGCACCAGCAGTTCCAGGGCCTGGAACCACCAGGTCGACCAGACCGGGCGGGACACCCCGAAGCGGACGGGGGCAGCCTCCACCCGCCACGCCCCATCGTCGCTTTCGGCCAGGACCCGGAACACGTAATCGCCCGGTGGGAGGTTGTTGTAGGTCGCCGAACGCTGCGGGCCGGCGTCCACCCACCCTGAATCGAACCCCTCGAGGCGATACCGCAGCCGGACGTGTTCGGGGGCGGTGAGGGCCACGGCGCCGAAGCGGAAGGCGTAGTCCCGGGTGGCGGGGGAGCACTCGGAGAAAGCGTCGGTCTGGAGGGGGCGCCCGTCCGCCGTGAACGCCTCGACGCAGACCGGCACCGCCGCCTGGGGGACCCCCACCCGACGGGGGTCCACCACCGCCAGGCCGTGGGTGGTGGTGAAGCACAAGCGCCCGTCCCGGGTCTTCCAGGCCGCGGGGTAACAGACAACGTTGCACTCGCGTTCCAGCATCCCGTCACCCCGGCCGAAGGCGCGGCAGACGAGGCGGGGGGCCCTCCCGTCCGCCACGGCGTTCAATTCGTCGAAACGGGCGCAGAAGGGGCCCTTGCCGCTGCCCATCCACAGGCGCCCGAGCCCGTCGTCGAGGAACACGTAGGGGCTGTCGTTGTGAAGGCCCTCGGCCGTGGTGACCTGCCGGAAGCGGCCGTCCCTGAGCCGGTAGACGCCCCGGTCGTTGGTCCCGACCCACAGGGCCCCCTCCCGGTCCCGGTAGAGGCAGTTGAGCGCCACCCCCTGAAGCCCGGCGCTCGTGAACTGCCGGTCCCGGTACCGCCAGAGCCCGTCCTCCGTGCCCAGCCAGACGGTGCCGTCGGGGTCACGCCAGAAGGCGTGGACCATGTCGTTGGGGAGCCCCTTGTCGGTGTTGACGTGGGTCAGCGCCAGTCCCTGGTGAAGGACCACGATCCCGTTGCCGTACAGCGAGATCCAGAGGTCGCCCGAGGGGAAGGCCAGCACGGACATGATCGGCAGCTTGAACGCCTTCGGGAAGTCGGTCACCTTCAACAGCCGTTCACCCTCCAGCCGGAAGAAGGAGGGGTTGGTCTCCTGCACCAGCCAGAGACGCCCGGAGGCGTCCTCGGCCACCGCGGTCTCGGACGCGGTCGCGTCAGGCCAGGTGAAGGGGATCACCCGACCGTCCACCAGGCGGCAGAGTTCCTCCGGGCTCGAGAGCCACACCCGGCCCGTGGAGTCCTCGAAGACCGAGACCGTGGCCTTTCGGGGGAGGCCGTCCGGCTCGGCGTAGGTCACGAAACAGCCCTCCTTCAGCCGGAAGAGGCCCTCCCCGCGGGTCCCGAACCAGAGGTTTCCCTCGCGGTCCAGCACCAGGGGGATCACCGTGGCCAGGTCGAGCCCCTCCCGGTGGAGGTAGTCCACCCGACCCCCCGCCAGGCGGGCGAGACCGCGGGAGGTCCCCAGCCAGAAGGTCCCGTGGCGGTCCTCCCGGACCGTGTAGATCCGGGGCGGCTCGCCCCCCTCCGGCCCCGGGACGGGGACCCGGCTCCACCGGCCGTCCCGCCGGCACCACAGGCCGTCAGAGGCGCCGACCCAGACGGCGCCCGTCGCCGAACGGTGCAGGCCGCGAATCCCGCCCTCCGGGGCGTTGGGATCGTCCGAGAGGCTCCGGAAACCGCCGGGGCCGTAAAGGTTGACGCCCTTCACCGTCCGGACCCAGAGTTCCCCGTCGGCGACGTCCAGGAATCCCTTCACGTTGTCGTCCAGGAGGCCGTCTCGCTTCCGGTAGACCGTCATACGGCCGTCCCGAAGGCAGGCCAGGCCTCCCGCGGTGGCGAACCAGACACTGCCGTCGGCCCGTTCCAGGATCCCGGGGACCATGCGGTGGGGCAGGCCGTCCTGCGTGCCGATGACGCGCCACCGGCCGTTTTCCAGGACCGCGACGCCGTAGTCGGTGCCCGCCCAGATCCGGCCGGCGGAATCCTCCATCAGGGTCAGGACGGAGTTGCTGGGGAAACCGGGGGTGCGGGCCCGGTTGAAGACCACCCAGTTCGTGCCGTCAAACCGGGCCAAACCGTCCTCGGTGCCCAGCCAGAGGTGCCCCGAGCGGGCCTGGAGGATGGCCGTGAGGCTGTTGCCGGGCAGTCCGTTCTCCTCAGTCCACCGGTCCAGCACGAAGTGGTGGAGGGCGCGGCCGGGGTCGAGGGCCGCCACGGGCCCGCCCAGAGCGGTCAGCAGGAGAACGGTCCCGGCGAGAAGACCGACGGACGGCCTTCGCGCTCTCGGGGTGGCCGGCGGGGGGAGGTCCCTCATCGGTCGCCCCGCGCGGGGGACCCGTGGGGGGTCTCCGAGGGGTTGAGCCCGTAGCGCTTCCGGAAGATCCGGCTGAAGTAGACCGTGTCCGAAAAGCCGACCAGGGCGCAGATCTCCTTGACCGTCATCCGCATCCGGCTGTCCTTGAGCAGGGCCCAGGCCCGGGAGAGCCGCTCGTCGATGATGGCGTCGTGGGGGAGCCGTCCGGTCTCCTTCTTGAACTTGGTGGTGAAGTAGTTCCGGTGGTAGCCGAAGCGGTCGGCCCAGGTCTCGATGGTCAGCTTCGCCAGCTCGTCGAGGGTGATGGTCTTGAGGTGGTAGACGGCCTGCCGGGAGAAGGTGTCGGCCTCGGTGCGGGCCTGTTCGAGGTATTCCCGCACCGCGAGGCGGAACGCTCCCGCCTTGCGCTCCGGCGAGCCGGCGGAGGTGAAGCGTTCGCTGTGGATGATCATCCGCTTGACGAGGGTCTCCGGCTGATCGGCGTGCAGCATGAGGAGGATGCCCGAGAGGGCCGCGGTAAAGCGAACGTCCACGGCGCGGGGGTCTTCGGGGAACTGCCGGAGCACCGAGGCGGCGTAGTCGGCCAGGGCGGCGTCGAGCTTCTCCGGCCCCTCTTCGCGAAAGACCCGGAAGAAGTTTTCGGCCAGTTTGAGGTTCTTGGTGATGTCCCTCGCCATCCCGCCTCCGTCCAAACGCCCCACTGCCTGCCGTCGCGCCCCGGTTGAAAAGAAAGACGCGCGGCGTCCTCGTCATCCGTCGGCAGTGCCGCCGCCCTTCTCCCGGACGGGCCCCTGCTCCACCGTGCACCCCTGGCCCAGGTTGGAAACAACGGGGGTGTCCTTGCCGATACCCCTCTCCCAGACCACCCGATGGTCGAAGCCGGACACGGTGATGGCCCCGACCGCTTCCACCCGGACCTCGTTCTCGTGGCCGGAAACCACCAGTTTCGCCACCCGTCCCAGGAGGGTGATCCGGTTTTCGTTGCCGCTGACCCTCACCGTGTCACCGTCGCAGTGCAGGGTCCGGACCTCCTCGTCGCCGTCGATGACGATCTCCCCGGCGGTCAGGGACGTACCTCCGCACAGGACCAGCAGAAGGAAAAGGAACCCGGACCATCTGAATCCCATCGTTTGACTCCCGCGGGCTGCCATTGATTGAGAAACCGAAGAACGGAAACTAAATACACCACTCGGTGAAAACTGTCAACGCCTGATTGCGGCGGGATCGCCCGGGTGCCGCAAGCTGAGCTTGACGGGGCGGCAGGATATCGCCCCGCCCGCAG
>JAGNHB010000088.1 GCA_018001935.1 Acidobacteriota bacterium | reverse complement strand
TGCATGCCCTAATTTATCAAAGGCATACACTACACAAAAAGCAAATCCCTGTCAAGCGGAAAATGATGGATATTCCTTTTATTTTCTGTATAATATCCCCCGTTTTGACTTTTTGCGAGGTCATCAAGACTAGACTGTTTAAAACATGTGCTTGATTTGGGGCATTTTCATCTTGTGAAATGCCCATTGGAACTATTTTTGAAGAACAATTACACTCACCTCCATCATCATCTGGGATACTTCCTCCATTGCATTTGCGATCAGAAGAACCTCCTTGAGCAACCGACGCGCCGGCCCACCCGGCACCTCCGTCGGGGAAGCTGAAACTCACCGGGATACCCTCTCCTGACCCACCTCCCGGCGGACAGGGAACGGCGTGGCAGCTTCCGAAGGCGAAGGGACCGCATCCGGTGAACTTTGTTCCATTGGGGCATACCACATCGTACTGGACTGCACCGCCATTCACATCACAGGCGGTGCAGACGTCCGAGGTCGCGGAGAGCTTCTTCCCCTGGGCGGAAGATCCCGAGGAGGCCTTGGACGAGGAGGCCAGCTTCGTCACCCGGTAGGGGAGGCGGACGAACTGGTTGGGTTCCAGGGAGTCCGGGGGCTGGGAGAGGAACTCGAAGCGGTAGGTCGTGCCGCCGTCGGGGGTGACGAGGGTCACGTTGTCGGCCCGGACGAGGCCCTTGTTCTCCACCAGGAATTCTCCGGTGTAGGTCTCGCCGGCGTTGAGGTAGGGCAACGCCACGGAGGTGGGCGTCACCGTCACCACGGGGGCGGGGACCGAGGTCTCGTAATCGGCGGTGAGGACCACTTGGTACTGGTCCTGGATGGTGGTGGGGACCACTTCCCACTCTACGGTGACCAGGGTGTTGCGCAGGAGGGTCTCCAGGGTCGCGGTAACCCCGGGCTTGATCTCCACGCGGCCGCTGACGGCCTCGTGGCGGTCGGCGCTGACGCGGTAGTCCCACAGGCCCACCGGCAGGTCGCGCACGAGCACGTCGGACCAGTCGGCGTCCGCCTGGGAGACCACGTCGGGGATGGGAGTGCCGTCCACCTTCTTCAGGGTGATCTTGGGGCCGAGGGAGCCCGCGGGGCGGGACACACTACTCCCCGAGTAGAGGTCGTAGGACTGGACGAGGAGGTTGCCCTTCCCGGTGGCGTCCACGTAGACGACGACGGGGACGTCCAGGGCCACGGCGCCGTCGGCACTCGCGACGCGGAGGATGAGGTTGTACGGGTCGGGGCCCGGCGGAACGGTTTCTGCCGGGGCGAAGGTGAGGGAGATATCCTTCGTCTCGTTGACTGCCAGGAGCGGGATGGTTCCAGACTGGTTGAGGGCCTGGACCCTCCGGGACCGACTTGGCGTGCTTGGCGCCTCGGCGAGAGATCGTTCCGGAATTTCTCTCGCCAAGGCGCGGAGCCCGCCAAGAAGATGTGTCCGGGTCTTCTCTGTGTCGCTGTGTCTGGGTGAGAGTGGATAAGCTTGTTCTGTCGGGAAAACACTGAAGAAAAGCCGACAGCCCTTGGGGAGAAGACACCGATAATTGCTTTTTTAACTTTGGGTTGGAGGTACTTGTCGTAACTGTCGGGGAAATTTATATATCCCCAAGGACAGCCTATCCATAGGGGCATATATATACTCACTGCTTCTTGAGCCTGTCCAGATGATCCGCCCAGTCCTGCATCATGCGGCGGCGCTTGGAGAGGTGCTCGGCGTGATCGTAGGCGGCTTTGACCTTGTCCCGGTTCGCGTGGGCCAGTTGTCGCTCCACCGCGTCCCCGGGGTACTCCATTTCGTTCAGCAGCGTGCTCGCCATGGACCGGAACCCGTGGGCCGTCTGGACGTCCCCGGGGTAACCGAGATGGATCAGGGCCGCGCGGACCGTGTTTTCGGACATCGGCCGCCCGTCTCCCCTGGCGGAGGGGAAGACATACCGGTCCGATCCGGTCAGGGGCTGGATCTCCCGCAGGATCCCCACCGCCTGCCGGGAGAGGGGGACGATGTGCAAGCGCCGCATCTTCATCTTTTCCGCGGGGATCCGGATCTCGGCGTTGTCCAGGTCGACGTGGGCCCACTCCAGCCGCCGCACTTCCCCCGGGCGGAGCATCAGGAGCGGCGACAGGCGCAAGGCGGCCCGGGTGGCCGGGTATCCTGAGTAGCCGTCCAGGGCCTGCAACAGTTTCCCGATCTCCCGGGGGTCGGTGATGGCGGCGAGGTGTTTCTCGCGGTGCGGTTTCAACGCCCCCCGCAGGGCGCTGGTCGGGTCCCAGGACGCCCGGCCCGTCGCCACGGCATAGCGCATCACGCTCCCGATGTACCCCAGGATCCGGTGCGCGGAATAGGCGCTCTTCTGCTCGACGCGCCGGCAGACCTCCAGGATATCCCGCGCCTCGATCCGGTCCCGGACGGGGAGGGCCCCGAGAGAGGGGAACACATCCCGCTCCATCCACCGGAGGAAGCGCCGGGAGCTGAGTGCCGTCCAATGCCCGGCCTTCTGGGCGTGCAGTTCCCGGGCCACCACTTCGAACGTCATCTGGTCGGCCTCGCGGGCGGCTTTCCGGGCCTTCTTCTCCTTCGACGGGTCCCCCCCGCCAGCCCGAATCTTATCGGCCTCGCTCCTCTTTTCCCTGGCCTCCTTCAGGCTGACAGTGGGATAGGCCCCGAAGGACAGGGTGTTCCACCGGCCGTCGATCAGGAAATTCTTCCGCCAGAGTTTCGACCCTTTCGGGGTGACCCACAGAAACAGCCCTCCCCCGTCCAGCAGCTTATAAGGCTTGTCCTTGGGTTTGGCCTGACGAACCTTGACGTCCGTGAGCGCGTCTCGCAGGATCTTCGGCATCTCGACTCCCTCCTTTTAGGTGATCTTCCCGAGAGGAGCAACCGATCACCCATAGCGTACCCTAAAAATCACTGGCTGTCAACGTCCCTCCCCGAACCTAATCGGACACCCATAAAAGAATAAGCCCTTGATTTCTCAAGGGCTTTGTATTTTATCGTTCTTCATCGAACTATTATCTGGTGCCGATGACCGGACTCGAACCGGTACGCCCCTGTTCGGGGCAGGAGATTTTAAGTCTCCTGTGTCTGCCAATTCCACCACATCGGCACGCCCGCCCATTGTACTTCAAGCCGCCGAAAGGGGAAGGAAAACTTTTTTCCGGATTTCCGCAAAAAAAGTTCGGATATTTCCCGGCGAAAACGTTGTTATAGGCAAGAACGGTTCGACAAGGAGGGAGCCATGCGCGAGTGGGGAGTGGTGTGCCTGTACGACCCGGACGAGAACTACGACGAAGACGGCGAGGCGAACCCCGTGGGGGACGCGGCGTGGTGGCGCCGACTGACGCGCGCCTTCACCCCGCCCAGCGGGACGGAGGGAGGCAGCGCCCGGGGAGGACCCGGGAACGGGGAAGCCCCGGCCGGATGGGAACACGGCGGGAGGGGCGGCCTGCAGGACGCGGAAACCCCGGACGGGAGCGGACGCTCCGCGCGGGAATCCGGCACCCCCGACGACGGGAGCGGGACCCGGCCGGCGGGGTCGGCCGGCGGGAGGAACGACGGCCCCGGCGAAGGTCGGGGCGGATCGTTCGGGCGGTTCGCCGCGGGGCACCCGGGGGAGTGTCCGGCCGGAGATTACGATTACGGCTCGGAGGACGCCGACGGGTGGGCGTTCCTGGAGGCCCTGGGACGGATGGTGAGCTGGTTGGCGGCGACGCTGGCCGCGAGCCGGGAGACCGGCGACCCCTGGGAACCGGTCGTCACCGTCGAAGCGGTTCGGGAGCCGATCCCGGTGCGCCCGCCGGAGCCGCCACCGCCCTGGCACCGTCCGCAAAGCCCCTTCAGGGGGTTGTGAGCCCCGGCGCGACCGCACCCGTCCGCCGGCCGCGAGGAAGCTCCCGCGCGCCGCCGGAGGCCGCGGCCGCTTTCCGTGCGGGCCGTCGAGCGGGGGGGTCAGTCCTCCTCCTCGTCCCCGTCATCGAGGGGTTGCTCGAGGTAGCGGGCCAGGTGCTTCCACTTGAGGTTGGGGAGGTCGGCGGCCCACCGCCCGGCCAGGAGGTCCGCGTAGCGAACCAGCAGGGCGCGGACGGGGTCGTCCCCCCCCGGGGGGACCGCCGCAAGGTCCGGGGCGAACTCGATCCGCACCCTCCCGGCGAGGTCCATGCCGACAAAGACGGGGATGAACGCGGCCCCCGTCCGGACGGCCAGCTCCGCCGGGCCCGGCCGGAAGGCCCGCCCGTGACCGTGGAAGGGAACCCTAACCTGCTCCTTCCCCCCGAGGCCGTCCCCCATGATCCAGAGGGGCTTCCCCGCCTCGAGGTGGCGCTGGGCGGCGTAGACTTCCAGGGTGCGGCCCCGCTCCCGCTGCTCCATGCCGTGGCGTTGGGGATGGAAGAAGCGGAACGCGCCCCCGTGGAAGGCCTGGTTGTACCACCGGAGCAGGCCCATCAGGGGGTAGTGCTGGCCGACCACCACCTGCCCCCGCCCCTCCTGCGCCACGGCCCGAAGCTGCTCCGCACCGGTCACCGAGATCCAGTGGGCGGCGTTGTCCGGCCGGATGAGAGAACGGACCCGCCAGTGCACCCAGGTGTTGACCATGAGGTTGAGGATCACGGTCGCCCGGTCCCCGGGTGTGCCCCGTTCGCGGAGCCATCGCTCGAGGACCGACACCGGCCCGGCGAAGGCGGCCCGGCGGACGACGGCACTCGACAGCCAGAGGCGCTGCAGGCGGCTGCCGAGGCCGTACGGGAACCGGGGGGGCGGCGGCTCGCGGCGAACCGGCGACACCGCACCGGGAGAAACGGACGGCCCCGGCGTGCGGCGGCTCGCCGGTCTCCGGGGTTGGGGCCCGGGTTCGGACCCTGCCGCCGGCCGGGCCGGAGGGAGACCGCAGAGCAAAGCCGCCAGGCGGGCGACGGTGGGCTCGGCCACCCACGCCTCCACGTCGATGCGGCGGCCCGCGGCGTCCTCCCACTTCAGGATCCGGCGGACCGCCTCCAGGGACGTGACGCCGAGGGCGAACAGGTCGGCGTCCCGGGGGACGCTCTCCCGGCCCAGGGACCGCGCGAAGACGGCCCCCAGCTCGCGTTCCGCGTCCTCCCGGGAGCGCCATCCCCCCTCCGCGGCGGCGGCACGCCCCCCGGGCGGCTTCTCGCCGGCGCGCTCCCGGAGGTAGCGCTCCCGGCAGCCCCGCCGGGAAACCTTGCCGCTGGTGGTCCGGGACACCCAGTTGCTGCGCACGGACAGGATGTCCGTCAGCGCGATGTCCAGTTCCTGCCGGACCCGCCGCCGGACGGCCGCGAAGCGCTCCGCGAGCTCCGCTTCCGTCAGGCCGGGCCGCAGCACGCACACCAGGACCGCGGTCTCGGTCCCGAGGTCCGGGTCGGTGACGCCGAAGGCCGCCGCTTCCCGGAGGTGGTCCCCCAGCACGAACCCGGCGGCCTCCTCCACGTGGAGCGGGTAGACGTTGTGCCCCCCGGCGATGATGAGGTCTTTCTTCCGGTCGCAGATGAAGAGCCCACCCTCCGAGACGTAGCCGATGTCTCCCGTCCGGAACCAGCCGTCCCGCAGGACCGCGGCCGTCTCCTCCGGGAGGCGGAGGTACCCCGAGAACAGGCACGGCCCCCGGACGGCGATTTCCCCCGTGCACCGGTTCGGAAGGGGGTTGCCGTCGTCGTCGAGGACGCGCACCTCGGTGCCGATGGACAGGGGGCCGCAGCTCACGAGGGTCCGCGAACCGGGCGTCCCCGGCGGGACCGCCTCGACGCCCCGGCCCGGCCGCAGGCTGGCGAGGGAGACCGTCTCCGTCACCCAGGGTTTGCGGGGGGTGGTGGAGGCCACGAAGAAGTACTCCGCCATGCCGTACCCCATGCACAGGACGTTCCGCGAGAACCCCCAGGGGGAGAAGCGCTCGGTGAAACAGTCCATGACCTCCGCCTGGATCGGTTCGGCGCCGTTGACCAGCACGCGGAGCGAGGACAGGTCGGCGCCCTCCAGGTGCCGGTCGTCCACGTGCTTGAGGCAGTGCTGGAAGGCGAAGTTCGGCATCTGCCCGATGGAGCCGCGATACCGGTGGACGGCCTGGAGGAGCAGCCAGGGGCGGCGCACCCAGACGCCGGGCGGGATGGTGACGCACGTGCCCCCCGTGAGGACAGGGAGCAGAAGGTGCATGGCCAGGCCCATGTCGTGGAAGAAGGGGAGCCAGCCCACGTTCACGTCCGCCGACGTGGCCTCGCCGTAGGCCTGGATGGCGCGAACCTGCTGGAGGGCGGCCGCGTGGGAGAGCATGACCCCCTTGGGCATCCCCGTGGTCCCCGAACTGAACTGCACGTAGCAGAGGGACCGGGGGTCCGGTTCGGGGGCCGGTCCCGCGTCGGCGGACCCTTCCCCGACGCCCGGTTCCGGGGGCGGGGAGACGACGGCACACCCGCCGTCCCGGAACCGCTCCGCCAGTTCGTCGCGGACGTCGGGGCGCGCGAGGACGGCCCGGGCCTCGACGGAGCGGGCGTGGTGGCAGAGCCTGTCGCGCCAGGCCTCCCGGGGCGAGGCGGGGTCGAGGTAGGGGAAAACGGCGGGCGCAACCCCGGCGTACAGGGCGCCGAAGAAGGCGGACACCAGGGCGGGTTCGTGGTCCAGGGCCAGGATGACCAGTTCTCCCGGCATGAGCCCCGCTCGCTCCAGGGCGAGGGCGGAGCACCGGGCGGCACGGTCCAGCCGGGCGTAGGACAGCCGGTCCGTCTCCCCCTGCGGCCCGAGGAACACCAGGGCCGGCTTGTCGGGGAAGCGGGCGACCTGGTGCCGGAAGGCCGCCAGGGGGGTGTTGAATGCGTCGAGGTTCTCCATGGCTGCTCCCGGGGGAAGGCTAACCGGCAGCCGCGGGGAAATCAAGGGGAAAAGTGGCTTGGGCAGGCAACCGGGACCGACCACATGCGGGTCGGAACGCAACCGCTGAAGCGCCCAGCAGCCCAACCCAGACAAACCGGGAAAAACCACGGATGAACATGGATGGACACGGATAGAGGGGAGAATGAAACACGAACGAAGAAGATAGAAGACAGGAGACGGGAGAGGGCGCCTGGCCGATTCACGATGAGCGGAAAAGACTCTTCTCCGTGCCTTTGTGCCTTGGTGAGAGAAATCCCGGAAGGTCGTTCTCGGGATCCTGCGCGATTTGGCAATGATCTTCCTTTGCAGGCACTGACGTCCCTGCCGGGCCCTCCGGTTGAATCCGGCGCCGGCCGGGAGTATCATGGACCCGAGACCGCCCCGTACCGGTCCGAAAGGAGGGTGAGCATCATGCCGAAGAGGGTTCTCGCACCCGTCATCCGGTTCCTTTTCCCCGTGGTCGCGTGGTGGGGGCTGACCCTGCCGGGCCTGGCACCGGCGCAGGACAACCCCGCGCCCCCCCCGCCCGCCGTGAACCGGGGCGACGACACCGCCCCCCCGTCGAAGCCCTTCAGCCCGGACGCGCTCGTCAAGGCCCGCAAACTCTACGAGAAGGCCTGCAGGCAAGCCGACATGGGAGATTTCGAGACCGCCGCGGGCCTCTTCAACCAGGCGCTGGGCGTCTTCCCCATGCTGCCGGGGGCCTACGTGGAGTTGGGCCGGATCCGCATGGCCCGGAAAGACCCCCAGGGAGCGCTGGACCTGTACCTGAAAGCGAAGGACTGCTACGCCCGGGCCCTGGAATGGGTGCGGGAACAGAAGTCGAAACCCGGCAAACCCAAGTCGGCCCTGGGCATCCCCGACGTCGACAACTTCTACTACCGTCACATCCTCTATCGCGGGAAGGGGGACTACGCCCGCCACCGGTCCGGGTTGGACTCCCAGTCCTCCTCCTTCGTCGGGGTGGAGGGTTTCTCGAAGGAACAGGGGCCCTTCACCTTCGAACGGCACGCGAGCGAGGCGGGCCTGGGCATGCGGGCCTTCTCGAAGCTCTACCCCGAACAGGCGGAGCCGGCGACCACCACCGGGAACATCCCGGTCCCCCCCGGAGAGGTCGAGATCCCCGCACGGTTCTACCTTTTCCTGGGCGGGGCCTGGCTGCTGCTGGAAAAGCCGGCGGAGGCGGAGCGGGAACTCCTCGTGGGCATCGCCAAGGACCCGGAGATGGCCGAGCTGTACGTGAACCTGTCCGTGGCCCGCTTCAAGAGGGGCGACTACGTCGGGGCCGCCAACGCCGCGCGGGCGGCGAAAGTCCTGAAGTATCCTCTCCCGGCGGAGTACGTGAAGGCCATCGAGACCCGGGGGAAGCTCCAGCTGGACTGAGCCGGCACCGGCACGGGTTCATCCTCCCCGACCCGGAAAAGAACCACGGATGGATGGGGAATGAACCACGAAATACACGGAAGACACGAACGAAGAAGACAGGAGACAGGCGTCACGTTTGGCCGGTTCAGGGCGATCAGGGACACCGCTTCTCCGTGCCTTCGTGCCTTTGTGAGAGCGATTCCGGAAGGATCTCACCCGGGGGCACGAAGGGCACGGGGAGCACAGGGGGAGAGGGGGGGACGCAACCGGGATCGACGGGGCCTTCCCCCGACCGGAGGCGGCGGGGGACAGGCAAGCCCCCCATTGCGCCTCTTCAGTGGGAGGCCGTTTTCTGCGGCCGCAGGCGCTCCGGCTGCTGCGCTCTCACCAACCGGCTGTCGATTTGAAATCCCTGTTGCTTTTCACGGCCGTTTTCACGGGCGAAGTCCCGGAAAAAGGCGGACACCTCATTCCACGGACAGGATCAGGAACGACCGTGATCCGGCGGGAAGGTTCACGCAGACGCGGGCGGCGGGGCGCTTGCCGGACAGGGCCCGCCCCAGGGGGGAATCGGGGCTGACCACCTCCACGGGGAAAGGGCCCGCCTCCAGGCGGCTCCCCATGCCCCCGGGGGCGAGGAAGAGGCGCAGGGTCCCGTCCCGCCCCTCTTCGCGGAGGTGGAGCAGGGCCCCCTCCCGGGCCTTCCGTGCAGGGGAGAGGTCCATCTCCCGGAGGCGCCGCGCCAGGGCGGCGTACTCCTCGGCCTGCTTTGCCCGGGCGGTGAGGTAGTAGGCCGACTCCAGGAACTTGCCGCGCTCGCCCCGGTTGCGGGTCCGGTCGGACCCCACGTACATTTCGCCGGTGGCCTCCTCCGCCGAGCGGACGGCGCTCTCGGCCATCCGCGCCAACTCCGACACCAGGGACGACACCAGGGTCTGCTTCACGGTCAGGGGGTCGTAGGGCATGGGGAACTTCCGGGGGAGAGGCAGGGGGAGGGAGCGATGGGGGGTGGGGGAAAGGTGCGAAAAGTGCGAAAAGTGCGAAGGGTGGAAAGGAGCAGACGGGCCGAAAGGGGGAGACGGGCCGAGAGGGGGAGACGGGCCGAAAGGGGGAGAGGAGCCGAAAGGGGGAGAGGAGCCGAAAGGGGGAGACGGGCCGAAAGGGGGAGACGGGCCGAGAGGGGGAGACGGGCGCGAAGTGGGGGGGGTTGACAGGAAGCGGGGCGGCATTTTCCGGACTTTTCCGGAGTGCTCACGGGCCTTGGGGCAAACGATGCGTTGTTGTTCAGGGGTCCGGGGACAGGCTGCGATCTGATGTTGCGCAAAGGCCTTGGGACTGGCAGCGATGCGGTGTTGCGAACGGGCTCCGTGATGGATGCGGATACGGCGATGCCCATTGCTCCCCTTCTCCTCCCCAACCGGCCTTCCGCCGGCGCAGTACCAGCCTTCAACCCAGGGCCCAAGCCCCCCGACCCGAACCAACCGGGATGGGACCTCAAGATACACGATACAGGCGAAAAGCGCAATGCGGCTGTCGGTCGTGGTGGCTATTGCGGTGTGAGGATTTCCGGGCGGGGATTGCAGGGCAAACGCCATTACGGCTCTTCGCTGTTGTCGTTTGGGTGGCAGGTTCGAGGACTATTGGGAAAATCGCTCCTCACGCAACACTCGCCATGCGGCCCGAAAAAGCCGGGAAGCGAATGGGAAAGTGTACGTAAAGCCTTTGTTTTAGCCATTGCCCGAAGGGCGGTGGTCCGAAAAGTCAGAACGCAGGCGTTGAGGTCCTTGAAGCGCCTTCGGCCCGACCCCCAACCCCGGGGAGCGGTTATTTTCCGCCGGGCCGCCCGCCGACGCCATGACTTTCCCCGGAATCGGTGATACACTTGCCCGTTCGGCGTCCGACGCCCCGAAACCTGCTCCCAGGAGTCCGCCGGTGAAAGCTTCGACCCAGACTTCCCCCCGTCGATCGCCCCACTTTTTCCCCCGCCCCGGCCTGCTGCTCGCGCTCGTGGTGGCGCTGGCCCCGCTCTTCCAGGCCCTCGCGTCCCCCGCGTCGCGGGACCGCGTCGTGGCCCGGGTGTTCTTCCGCGACCTGGCCCAGTTGCAAGAACTGGGCCGCCGCTTCGACGTCTGGGAGGTGCACCGCCAGGAAGGCTACGCCGTGGTGATGCTCACGGAGAAGGCTTACGGCGAACTGTCCGCCCGGGGCTACCCCCTGGAGGTCGACGCGGAGAAGACGGCGGAGGTCCGGGCCCCCCTGAGCATCCCGGGCTACACCTGCTACCGCACCGTCGAGGAGACGCAGGCCGCCCTCGGGGCCCTGGCGGCGAGCTACCCCGGCCTCGTGGAGTTGAAGGACGCGGGCGACAGCTGGGACAAGCTCACCGCCGGCGGCCCCGCCGGCTACGACCTCCTGGCCGTCCGCCTGACGAACCGCTCCATCCCCGGCCCCAAGCCGGTGTTCCTCCTGGTGGGCGAGACCCACGCCCGGGAACTGGCCACGGCGGAGACGGCCCTCCGGTTCGTGGAGCACCTCCTGACCAACTACGCCGTCAACGCCGACATCGCACTGACCCTGGACTACGCGGAGGTCTGGGTCCTCCCCATGCACAACCCCGACGGCCGGAAGTTCGCGGAGACCGGCGAGTGGTGGCGCAAGAACACGGACAGCACGGCGGGCGGCGGCTGCGCCGGCGGCGATTACGGCATCGACCTCAACCGGAACTGCTCCTTCCTCTGGGGCGGGGACAGCAGCGACCCCTGCGACGAGACCTACCAGGGCCCCGCCGCCGGTTCCGAGCCGGAGACCACCGCCGCGCAGGCCCTCGCCCGCTTCCTCTTCCCCGACCAGCGCGGCCCCGGCATCAACGACCCGGCCCCCGACACCACCACGGGGCTCTCCATCTGGCTGCACTCCTACGGCGGGGACGTGATCTGGCCGTGGGGGCACACCTACGGCCCGGCCCCCAACAGCGCCGGGCTCCAGGCCATCGGCACCAAGCTGGCCTCTCTCAACAACTACACGCCGAACCAGTCCAGCACCGGCCTGTACACCACCACCGGCGCCACCGACGACTTCGTTTACGGCGAACTGGGCGTGCCCTCCTTCACCTTCGAGATCGGCACCTCCTTCTTCCAGTCCTGCACCAGTTTCGAGAACACCGTCTGGCCGGCCAACCGAACCGCCCTCCTCTACGCCATGAAAATCTGCGGTACCCCGTACCGCACCGCCCTGGGGCCGGACGTCCGGAACCTGGCCGCGACGCCGCCCGTGGTGGCCCAGGGGATGGCCCTCCAGCTCCAGGGGCAGGTCAACGACACCGCCAACGGCGGCCAGAACGCCGCCGGCGCCGAGTACTGGGTCCTCCCGCTCCACGACGCGGACGGGCCCGGCGCCCCCGGCAGCGGCGCCGCCATGCAGCCGTCGGACGGTTCCTGGAGCGCGCCGAGCGAGAACGCGCAGGCGAGCGTCTCCACCGGCGCCCTGGCCGAGGGCGACTACCTGGCCGCCGTCCGCGGGAAGGACGCCGCGGGCAACTGGGGCCCCTTCTCCGCCGTCTTCTTCACGGTGACCTCCTCCAGTGGTTGCATCCCGCCGTCCGGCGTCACCCTGGAACGGGCCCCCGTCGTGCCGGAACCCGGTCAGCCCGCCGCCTTCACCGCCACGTCCGCGGGCACCCTCCCCCTGGTCTTCGCGTGGACCTTCGGCGACGGCGCGACCGCCACGGGCCCGTCGGTGAGCCACGTTTACGCCGCCGGCACCTACACCGCCCGGGTGACCGTGACCAACCCCTGCGGCCAGGCCTCGGCCCAGCAGACCTTCACCGTCACGCTGATCGTGGCGCCGGCCATCGTGTCCCAGCCCCAGGGCCGCCTCGTCCTCTCCGGACGCACGGCGACGCTGCAGGTGGGCGCCTCGGGGACCCCGCCCCTTTCGTACCAGTGGTACCGGGGCGACCGGGGCGACACCTCGAGCCCCGTGGCCGGGGCCACCGCCTTCAGCTTCACGACGCCCTCCCTGACCCAGTCGGCCGCCTACTGGGTGCGGGTGAGCAACGACCGCGGCGCCGCAGACTCCGACGCGGCCGTGGTCCGGGTGCTCGCCGCCGCCTACGACGTGGACGGCGACGGGTCCGTCACCGCCATGGACGCGGTGCTGCTGGCGGCGATCCTCTCCGGCAACGCCGTGAGCGACCCGTCCGGCAACTCCTTCCGGGGAGACGTGGACAAGGACCGCGACGTCACCGCCGTGGACCTCCTGAAACTGCTGGGCGAGGTGACCGGGGCCTGAGCCGGGCCCTGCCGGGGGGGCGGCAACGGCTCCCGGCTCACTCCGTCGGTTGAAGGGGTTTTTCCGCCGGCCCTCCGTCCCCCCCCTTCCGGGCCGCCCGCGGAAGGGTGAAGGAGAACACGCTCCCCTGCCCCTCCCGGCTCTCGACCCGGATGCGACCGCCCTGCATCTCCACCAACTGGCGGCAGATAGACAGCCCCAGGCCGGTCCCCTGGATGAAGGTCTTCCGCCCCGGCTCCACCTGGCCGAACTTCTCGAAGATCTTCTCGAGGTCCTCCGGTTTCAGGCCGATCCCCGTGTCCTCCACGCTGAACACGACGAAATCGCCGTCCAACCGGGCCCGGAGGGTGACGGACCCCCGCTCCGTAAACTTGACGGCGTTGGAGACCAGGTTCGTGAGAACCTGACTGGTGCGCTCCCGGTCGGCCCGGACCGGCGGCAGGTCGTCGGGAACGTCCAGGACACCCTCCAGGCCCTTTTGCGCGAGGAGCGGCCCGCTGACGCGAAACGCGTCCAGGGCCAACTCCCGCGGGGACAGGGCCCCGGGGTGCAGGTCCAGCTTGCCCGCCTCGATCCGGGCCAGGTCGAGCAGGTCGTTGATCAGGCGCACGAGCCGCTCCCCTTCCGCCACGATGATCCCCGCGTTCTCCTCCACGCGCCGGGCGAAGGCGGCGACCCCGCGGCCCTCGTCCCCCGGCGGGGGCTTGGCCGCCATCCGCGCCCGCTTCCGGAGGAGGCCGGCGAACCCCACGATGGACGTGAGAGGCGTCCGCATGTCGTGGGAGACCATGTTCAGGAAACCGGTCTTGAGTGCGTCCACCTCCTTGAGGTGCTCGTTGGACATCCGGAGCATCTCCCGCTCCGCCCGGTTGGCCTGGGCCCGCAGGCGCGCCCGGATGTACAGGTGCAGCAGCAGGCCGCACACGATGGCGTAACCCGCATAGGCCCACCAGGTCCGCCAGGGCGGCGGGGAGATTCGGACCCGGACGGCCAGCCCCGCCTCGTTCCACACGCCGTTGTTGTTGCAGGCCTTGACCCGGAAAACGTACTCCCCCGGGTCAAGGTTGGTATAGCTGGCCAGCCGCCGGTTCCCGCACCGGATCCAGTCGGGGTCGAACCCTTCCAGCCGGTAGGCGAAACGGTTCCGCTCGGGGTTGATGAAGTTCAGCGCCGCGAATTCAAAGGAGAAGAAGTTCTCCCGGTAGGAGAGCCGGATCAGCGGGAGGTCCCCCCGGGAGGGGTCCGGGTACAGCTCGGAATCTTGGGGGACCGACCGGTCGAAGACCCGGAAGTCGGTCAGGATGACCGGCGGGGGAGTGGGGTTCCCCCGGAGCTGGTCCGGGTTGAACCGCACGAACCCCCGCACGGTGCCGAACACCATGTCGCCGTCGGCCAGGCGCAGGAAGCCGGTCTGGTTGAACTCGTCGCTGGGGAGGCCGTCGCGGGCGTCGAAGGTCAGCACGGACCCGTCCGCCGGGTTGAACCGGCAGAGGCCCCGGTTGGAGGACATCCAGAGGTTGCCCCGGCCGTCGGGGAGGATGCCGAAGATCGAGTTGCTCGGGAGCCCCTCGTGCTCGTCCCAGTGCCGGAATTTGCCCGTGCCGGGGTCGAAGCGGTTCAGCCCCCCCCCGTCGCAGGTCACCCAGACGGCCCCGGAGGCCTCCGGGAGGATTCCGTACACGATGTTCCCTCCCAGGCTGTCGGGGTTCGAGGGGTCGTGGAGATACCGGGTGAAACGGCCCGTGTCGGGGTCCAGCCGGTTCAGGCCGCCGAGCGTTCCCACCCAGATCCCGCCGGATCGGTCCTCGGCCAGGACACGCACCTCGGCATGGGACAGGCTGGTCTCGTCGCCGGCAACCGGCAGGAAGGAACGGACGACGTTCCCCTGGTCGTCCAGGAGCTTGAGCCCTCCGCCGTGAGTCCCCAGCCATATCCGCCCGCGACGGTCCTCCAGGAACCGGACCGGGAGGCACGGCAACCCTGACACCGTGCTCCGCGGCAATTCGATGTGCCGGGCCCACCGGTCCCCCTCGCGGATGTCGATGCCCCGGTCCGTCCCCACCCAGACCCGCCCCCGCCGGTCCGCGAACAGGCCCCGAACCACGTCGTGGGCGAGGCTGCCGGGCCGCCCCCCGGCACGGAAGGTCTCGAAACCCCTCTCCGGCGAAACCCACCGGCTGACTCCCCCGCCGTACGTGCCGATCCAGACGTCCCCCCCCGCGGTCTGGCAGAAGGAGGTGACCGGGTCACCCCCCAGGCTGGAGGAGACCTGGGGGTTGTGCCGGAAGACCCGAAACGAGACGGCGGGGTTGCAGCAGTTGACCCCGCCGACGTCCATGGCGACCCAAATCAGGCCCTGCCGGTCCTCGAGCAGGTCCCAGATCTCGTTGAAGGAAAGGCTCCCCGGGTCCAGGGGGCTGGAAGCGTACGACTCCTCGTAGACGCCCGTCTCGGGGTTGAGGCGGAACAGCCCCTCGTCGTAGGTCCCCACCCAGACGCGGCCCCGGCTGTCGGGGAGCACGGCCATGACGGAGGAGTTGGGTCGCCCCCCCCCGATCCGGGGCGGGCGGGGGTAGCGCCGAATGGTCCGGGCGTCGGGGGACACCCGGTCCACGTCGCCGTTGTCGGCCCCCAGCCACATGGAACCGTCCGGCCCGCGGCGGATGTCGCGGATGAAGTTGCAGGAGAGCCCCGGTTCTCCCCCGGACGCGGCGCCCAAGCGGCGAAACGCGGGTTTCCCGGGTTCGAGGATGCTGACGCCGCTCTCCGCGGTGGCGATCCACAGCCGTCCGAAGACGTCCTCCTCGAGGTCCCAGATCTCGCCGGGGCCGAGGCTGCCGGGAACTCCCGGGGCGTGACGGTAACGGGTGACGGCCCCGGTAGCCCGGTCCAATCGGGCCAGGGTGTCGCCCGAACCGAACCAGAGGGCCCCCTGCCGGTCCTGGAGGGTGGCCCGGCTGTAGGACAGCGCCTCCCCGGCGGCACGCCCCCGGGACGGCCCGAAGTGGGAGCACCGGCCCGTGGAGGGGTCCAGGCACTCCATGCCGGCGTCGTAGGTCCCGACCCAGATCCGGCCGTCGCGATCCTCGAACAGCGACAGAACGTAGTTGCCCGCGATCGAGGACGGGTCGCGCGGGTCGTTGCGGAAAACGGTCCAGCGGTAACCGTCAAAGCGGCTCAAGCCCTGGCGGGTCCCCACCCAGATGAAACCCTGCCGGTCCTGGAGAAGGCAGAGGCACGTGCTCCCGGACAGGCCGTCCTCGACGCCGTAGTGGCGGAAGTAGAGGTCCCGGCCGAAAACGGTCGGCGTCAGCAGGAGGGCCCACAGCCATACAGCGGGAAACCGCAGGGTGTTTTTCACGCCGGCAATTATCGTATGGCCGGCGGCAGGCCGCAAGAAGAAAAAACCCGCGCTTCACCGTGCCCGTGAACTGGTATAAAATGGGGCCATAGCGTCCGCGATCCGGTTCCCGAAGGAGGTCGCCGTGCAGATTCACCCGTCGCTGAGGGCCGTTGCCGTCCTGTTCGTCGCCGCTTTCCTGCCCTGGGCCTCCGGGGCCTCGCCCGGGGACGCCCCCGCGGCGGCGGCGCCGCCCCAGCCCACGGCGATCCAGGTCTTTCACCGGTCCGGGCAGACCTTCGTCACCTGGGACGAGCGGGCGGACCTGCCGGGCGAGCACTACCGGGTCTACCGCCACACCCAGCCCGTCAACGCCGGCAACCTGTCCCAGGCGACGCGGCTCTGCGAGGTCGCCGAGGGGTCGTCCCGCTTCTTCGCGGGCCGGTACGCCGACGACGGCGGCGTCTGGCGGTACCGCTACTTCGAGCGGCTCGTGGTCCAGGACGGCGGTTCGCCCCTGCCGGACGGGCGGGGCCTGTTCGTCTGGACCCTTCACCGGGCCGACTTCGGCGGCGGGTCCTCGGGCAACGCCTGGTACGCTGTCACCACGGTGACGACGGCCCAGGGCGAGAACGTCGTCGACTTCTCTGCCGCCAACACCGCGGGGCCCACGGCGGAGCAGCTGGGCGACCCCCTCCCCGTGGAGACCGCGGTCAACGTGGGCCCCGGCGGGAAGCTGTTCCTCCAGTACATGGACGTCAGCGCGTGGAACCCCACCTTCCACGCCCCACACCCGGGGAATGCGTATTACGGCCTCGACCCGGACGCCCCCGGCGTCCCGGGGGCCTTCCAGTACGCCTACGACTACGCGGTGTACGAACCCGACCTCTACTGCGGGGGGACCGTCCCGGCCAGGGCGCCGGTCCTGCTGATCCTTCACGGCTGGGAGGGAAACGGCTACGACCCCCTCACGGAGTGCCCCGACGCCGCCTGGTGCGCCTTCAAGATCTACCCCTTCGACCAGTCCGAGACGTGGTTCCTCGGCTTCGCGAAGCATCACGACTTCCGGTCCGGCGACCCCGTCCCCGCCGGCGACACCGTGGGCAACTTCACCGAGCGCCGCCTCCTGCGGATGGTCTACGACCTCCTCCGTCACCCCGAGTGGGGCCCCCGCATCGATCCGCAGCGGATCTACGTCTACGGCCACTCCATGGGCGGGAGCGGCACCCTGGCCCTGGCCCTGCGCTATCCCAACGTCTTCGCCGCCGCCTACGCCAGCGAGCCCATGACCAACTACCGGACCTCGGGCGATGGCGGGGGCATCGACTGGCGCACCGACACGGAGCCGAAGTGGGGGACGGTCGCCCTGAACCTCCCCGTGGAGATCGACGGGCCGGGGGGCTGGGCCGACCCCCTGAAGGCCTGGAACGGCACCGGCGTCTGGGACTGGCAGAACCACCAGGCCACCCTGACGCTCCGCCGGGGCGACGAGATGGTCCCCTTCGGCGTGGCCCACGGGCGGAACGACACCGCCATCGAGTGGCCCACCCAGGGAAGCCCCGCCTACGCCGCCTTCGACGCCGGCCTGCGGTGCTGGGGCGGGGCCGTCACCGACGACGACCACACCTGGCTGGCCTTCCAGGGACTGCCGCCGAACCTGTCCATCGACCCCGAGGTGGTCCCGTTCTATCGCTTCGGGGTGATCCGGGACGAGACCGTCCCGGGGCTCTCCGCGGCGTCCGACAACCTGGCCTTCCCCCCCGCGGGGCCCGGGCTCGTCAACGCCTCGGTGGAGTGGTCGGCCTCCTGGGACCCTTGGGACGGGCCCCCGCTGGACGCCGACACCCAGTGGGTCATGAGCTTCCGAACCGTCAACGGCGCCACCGTGACCGTGAACGTCACGCCCCGCCGCCTCCGGTCCTTCGCCACCGACTTCGGGACCCTCTCCTGGGAGAACCGCGTCTGCGGCAGCTGCGACCTGGTGGCCTCGGGCACCGTCCTCCCGGACATCGACGGGCTCGTGACGGTGCCCTCCTTCCAGGTCACCCCCGGCGGGAACCGGCTGATCCTCCGGCGGGTCGGCGCGGGCCGGGGCGACCTCGACCTCAGCGAGCGCGTGGACGCCGCGGACCGCGTGATCCTGGTGAACTTCCTGGCCGCGCAGCTCGTCCAGGGCACGCCCCCCTTCACCGCCCCGCTCGCGGCGGCGGACCTGGACCGGGACGGCGCGGTCACCGCCGTGGACGACGTCCTGCTGTCGAGGAAGCTGACGCAGTGAAGGGGACACTATCCAGGCTATACACAGCGACATAAATAATTGCGCATAAGAAAGGGACGTGATACTATAGGAGGCATGAGAAAACTACACATCACCAATGCACAAGAGATCATGATGGGATTGCAGGACGAGATTCGGAGAAAT
>JAGNHB010000087.1 GCA_018001935.1 Acidobacteriota bacterium | reverse complement strand
TTCTGTGATGTTACAGAACCGAACCCTCTTCGACATCAACCGAATGAATGGAAAGAACATCCAGGCAGATAAATCGTCGGGTACCACCCGACAATTTAGTGCTTGACATTACGTGGGAAGTCCGGAGGCGGCCTGTATTCTCCGGAAGCCTTGCGTGCTTTGCAAGAGGTCCTTTTCCGGTCTCTTTTCGGGTTCAGTGTTTCGAAAGGACCCGGAACTCGAAGTGGCAACCGCAGTCAGGGCATTGTATCGTTCCCAGGGGGTGAACGACCTCGTGGCCGCAGGCGGGGCAGAGCAGGCGCACCGGCGCTCCCGGGGGCGCGCCCGTCGGCCGGGCCGCCTCCGCGTTCAGGCGGTGGAGGATGCACAGGAGGATGGTGAGCGCCGCGGCCACGATGGACAGCACGCCCAGCGCCCGGCCCACCTCCTCCGTCTGGAACGCCCTGGACCAGGCCATGGCGCTCACCAGGGCCGCCAGGGTAAAGCAATTCGCCCGGTAGACCCCGAGGGCCCACCGGTAGCGCGGGGCCGGCCGCACGAAAACCGTCAGGCAGACCAGGCCGCTCGCCGCCGAGAAGGCCCAGAGGGTGGCGACGACCTGCCAGAGCGTCTCGGATTTCTCACCGGCCCAAACGGCGAAGACCAGCCCGGCCGTCGCCGCGAGGGCCTGCCCCGCGGCGGCCTTTCCGAAAGCCGCCCACCCGCGCTCAACGGCCACGACCCCGGCGAGGATGCCGATGCACCCGGCGGTAATCGCCAGGGACGTCAGCAGGACCCGCGCCTGGATGTCGTCGAAACGCCCGATCACGAGGGCGCCGATCCCCAGCAGCCCGCTGAGGACGACGGATCCGATCATCAGGGAGAAAAAGAGGCGCCGGGCCTTCCGCCCCGCAACCGGCTTCCTCTCGCCAGCCGCCCTCCCTCCGACCTGCTCCGCCTGTTCACTCACTCGCGCACTCCTTTGCGGCTTCGGTTCCCTTCAAGCCTTTCCCGGGTGAACCCCAAAAAAAAGCCGCCCCGCGGGGCGGCTTTTCGAAAACACCTTCGGGCCGGGCTACTTCATCTTCACGATGTTGCCTTCCGCGACCCGTCCGCTGATGAGCTTGGCCTTGGAACGGTCGGGCTGCACGTCGAACAGCTCGATGGTGCCCACTTCCTTCTCCTCGGAAAAGACCACCTGGCCCGCGGAGTTCTTGGTGTCCACGCTGACGATGACCGCCAACTGGTCGCCGGGCTTGAAGCCCTTGGCGGAGCCCATGTCCACGATCACCATCTCGTCGGACACCTTCGCCAGGACATTGCCGGGCTCCTTCTTCATGGCCTCAAGCTGATCCCTCATCGCCTCGGCTTCCTCGGCCTTCAGTTCCTCCGCACGGGACTCGTGCTTGGCGATGAAACCATGGTCCATCTTGAGGATGACGTTGTTGAGGGCCTGCATGGTGGCCTTGCCCACCATGCTCTCCAGGAACTCGCTGGACCCGAAGTTGAAAGTGCCGCCGCCGGCCCAGTTGCCGCCGCTCATGCTGATCCCTTTCTTGGAATAAGTCCCTTCGCCGTAGTCGGCGTAAATCACCTCGGCGCTGGTGGCGTCCACGATGCGGTAGTCGATGCGGACGTAGGCCTCGTCCTTCTTGTAGCCGAGGCCGCCGAAGATCCCGCCGCCGTAGCCGCCGCCGCCCACGTTCTGCTGCTTGGCGCCGAAGTTGGTGACCTTGGCCATGAAGTAGTACTCCACGCCCTTGATGTGTCCCTTGCGTACGGCGGTCTTCTGCTCGACGTAGCCCGACTTGCCGAAGTCCACCTCGTCAGTGAGGGTGTCCGCCTGGGCGCGCTCGATGATCTTGTACTTTCCCGTCTTCGCCAGCTCGGTGGTGAAGAGGTCCGTCAGGCCGTTCCCGATGGTGGAATTGGCATAGTTGGGGGGGTTCTCGAACGTCTTCACCGCGATGACCGGTTTGCCGGCCAGGAGAAACGCCTGGAACGCGGCAAGGACAACGACAACCGCCAGAACCATCAACACTCTTTTCATATACTCCTCCAGAGTCTTCGATTTCATTACGAACGACGCCATTCTATCCTTTTTCTTGCGGGCTTTCAAAATCTTTTTTCAGGGCCGAAAGGCGTGGATTCCGGCCCCGCCTGTGATATCTTCCCCCTTTATAGAAGACGGGAGCCGCCGGATGTTTCACTTCCGCCCCACCTTTTTTCGACGCGTTCTCTACCGCCTCCGGTTCCCCTTTCACCTCGTCCGGCGGCCGGGGGTCGTCGCCCGCCTCCTCGGGCCGTTCCTTCGCCACCCCGGGACCGCCCGGGGAAATGCGCGGCTCCGGAAAACAGCGGTCACGACGGCCCCCTTCCCCGGCGCGTGCTTCGGGGTCCCTGGCCCCGACGCTCTCCTCGCCCGGATCGACCGGTCCGTCTCGGACTGGCAGGCCGGGCGGCGGGCGTCGAAACCCGAACTCCTCTGGATGCAGGCTTACTGCCAGAAGCCAGCGGCGTGCGCCTGCGGGACCGCTTCCACCCGCGCCGGCGTGCAGCGGCGCTTCAACACGGCGTGCGTGATCGCTCCCGCCGGGGGAGGCCCCGTGTGCGGCGGCGCCATCCCGTGCCGGGTCGGCGTGGTCCGGCGCACCCTTGCCGGCACGTGGGAAAACCTCGTCGTCCGTCAGGTGGTCATGACGGACGAACTCCTGATGTCGTCCCTCTGGGCCGAATGCCTCGACCGGCAGGCCCGGGCCGGGGAACCGACCCCCTTCGTCATGGAGATCTGTCCCTTTGCCGTCTGGATTGCCGACCAGGCCCTCTTCCGGCTCCGGACACCCCTCGGGGTCGCCTTTTTCCTGGACGCCGCCTGCAGTTGCACCACCTACGCCCAGTACCTCCGGGCCGACGCGGGCCGCAAGGACCTCCCCGGCGCCACCCCGCTCGACCCCGGTGCGGACCGGGCCGTCGAGGACTTCGCGAACCGCGTCGTCGCCCTCGCCGGGCAGCGCCTGGCGCCCCCCCCTGCCGGTTCGATCCCCTGAAAGCCCGCGAAGGCCTCCCGCCGATCCGCCAGGGCCCGGCCGAAACACGCCGGCACGGTTAGTGCTCGCCCGGGTCCTGGACGCCGAAAAAGAGAAACCCCTGCCGGCGAAAAAAACGGATCATTTTCGGGGAATTTTCAGTACAATGCCCTGTGAGGTGTGACATGGAGCACAATTCATCGTCCTGGACGCGGAGGGATTTCTTCCGGAAGCTCGCCATGCCCGCCGCCGGCGCCTGGCTGCTCCTGCACGGCTGCGGCCGGGGCAAGGATGCACCGCCCCGGGCGGCGGCGAACAAGCGCCCTCAAAGCCCTCTCCCCTTCGACCTCGTCACCGTCCGCGGGGGCGAGCCGGAGGCCCTGGTGACGGCGGCCCTCGCCGCCCTCGGCGGGATGAAATCCTTCGTCAAGCCCGGCGAGACCGTCCTGCTCAAGCCCAACATCGGGTTCAACCGGGTCCCGGAGCAGGCGGCCAACACCAACCCCGACGTGGTCCGCGCACTGGCCCGGGCCGCCCTCGAGGCCGGGGCGAAGCGGGTGATCGTCTACGACAACTGCCTCAACGAGCCCCGGCACTGTTTTACCAGGAGCGGGATCGGCGACGCCGTCCAGGGGCTCGGCGTGGAACTGGAGTACACCGAGGAACGGAAGTTCATCGACTGCGACGTCAAGGGGAAGTGGCTGGGGAAATGGCCCGTCTACCGGGAGGTCCTCGAGGCCGACCGGGTCATCAACATTCCCGTCGCCAAGCAGCACGGCACCTCAGGCCTCAGCCTGGGGATGAAGAACCTGATGGGGGCCATCGGGGGCAAGCGCGACGCCCTCCACCAGGACATCCACGTGGCGCTCGCCGACCTTTCCGCCTTCCTCAAGCCGACCCTCACGGTCCTGGACGCCTACCGGATCCTGCTCCGGAACGGCCCCCAGGGCGGTTCACTGGACGACGTCTCCCTGACCCGGGCCCTGGCCGTCGGGGTCGACCCCGTGGCCGTGGACGCCTTCGGCTGCACCCTCTTCGGCATCGACCCCGCCACCCTGGGATTCCTCACCGAGGGGCAGTCCCGGGGACTGGGCCTCATCGCTCCGCCCGCCGCGAGGCGGAAGGACATCTCCCTGGGCGCCTGACATGCCGGAATCCAGAAGCTTCCGTTGGGTTTACGTCCGCCGCCTCAGCCAGGCCCTCTTCCTGGCCGCCTTCGTCTACCTGTTCTTCCGGGCGGAATACGGGATCCAGGACGCCTCGGCCGACGCGGTCCACTCCTGGGACTCCGTCACCCTCTTCTTCCGGCTCGACCCGCTGCTGACCCTGTCCGTCATCCTGTCGGAGAAAGTGCTGCCGCTGCTGTGGTGGCTGGCCCTTCCGGTGCTGCTGTCCGCGCTGGTGTTCAACCGGGCCTTCTGCGGGTGGGTCTGCCCGTTCGGCACGCTTCACCACCTGGTTTCCGCGGGCCGGACGTCTGCGGCACGGTCGGTCCGGACGGGGCGGTGGAAGTGGCGCCCGTCGCGGAACATCAAGTTCGTCTTCCTCTTCGCCCTCCTGGCGGCCACGCTGCTGGGGTTCAACCTGGTCGGCTGGGCCGACCCCTTCTCTTTCCTGAACCGGTCCCTCGCCGTGGTGGTGCACCCGGTCCTCGGGCACGGGGCGGACCTGCTCATCGCCGGCCTGGACGGCATCGGCCTCAGCGGCGTCGGCGATTTCCTGAACGACCTGCTCCGCGGCCGGCTGATCCCCTTCCAGGCGCGTTTCTTCCTCCAGGTCCTCCCCATCGGCCTGCTCTTCGCCGGCGCGCTGCTCCTCAACCGCCGCGAGACGCGATGGTGGTGCCGCCACCTCTGCCCCCTGGGCGCGCTTCTGGGCCTTTTCTCCCGGAAGGCCCCGCTCCGCCTGCACAAGTCCCCGGAGAAGTGCACCCGCTGCATGCGGTGCGTTCGCCACTGCCAGGGGGGAGACCAACCCCTCCCCGGCGAGGCGTGGGTCCCCAGCGAGTGCCACCTCTGCGGGAACTGCACCGACAGCTGCCCCGAGGGGGCCCTGGCCTTCCGTTTCGGACGGCCGGAGACGGCGCCGGCAGACCGGAAACCCCTGCCGGACCTCGACCGGCGCCTGGTGCTGGGAGGGCTCGCCGGGGGTTTCATCCTCGCTCCCCTCAGCGCCGCGGGGGCCCACCTCCTGGAAAAACAGGACCGCTCCTACAAGCTCACCGACCGGTTGATCCGGCCCCCGGGGGCACTGGAGGAGAAGTCGTTCCAGGCCGTCTGCATCAAGTGCGGGGCCTGTATGAAGGCCTGTCCCACCAACGCGCTGCAGCCGGCTTCCTGGCAGGCGGGCATCGGGGGGCTCTGGACGCCGGTCCTGGTGCCGAAGATCGGCTACTGTGACGACCGGTGCACCCTCTGCGGGCAGGTTTGCCCCACCCAGGCCATCCAGCGGATCACCGTCGAGAAGAAGCTCGGGCTTCCCCCTCACCGGGAGCCGGTCCGGATCGGGTTGGCCCACGTGGACCGGAACCGCTGCCTGCCCTGGGCCCTGGGGACGCCGTGCCTGGTCTGCGAGGAAGTCTGCCCCTCACCCGGCGGCCGCAAGGCCATCAAGGCGGTGGAGGACGAGGCCCTCACCCCTGAAGGGACCCGGGTCAAGGTCCTCAAGCCGGTGGTCGACCCGCGAAATTGTATCGGGTGCGGTCTCTGCGAACACAAGTGCCCCGTGGCCGACTCCTCGGCCATCGTGGTGACCTGCGTGGGTGAATCCCGGTCCCGTTACAACCGGATCACCCACTAGAACGCGATCGGGGCGCCCGGCGCCGCCCCGGTGAAACGGAGGGAGTACAGACATGGTTGCCAGCGGTTTTCTCCAGCGCATCCCCCTCTTCCGGAACCTCACCGCCGAGGAACTGGAGATGATGCGTCACGTTTTCCAGGAGCGGGAGTACAAGAAGAACCAGGTGATCTTCGTGGAGGAGGATGCCGGCCGCTTCGCCTACGTGGTGAAGTTCGGCGAACTGAAGGTCATCCAGACCTCCCCGGACGGTCGCGAGAACATCCTGGCCATCCACCACGCGGGGGACACCTTCGGGGAGATGTCGATGATCGACGGGAAGACGACCCCCGCCACCGTCGTGGCCAAGGAGGACTGCCGCATCATCAGCATCTCCAAGCACCACTTCGACACGGTCCTCATGAAGAACCCCCGGGTGATCCTGGCCTTGTTGCAAATTTTGTGCGGTCGCCTGCGAGAATCTTGGAAAACGATCCAGGTTTTAAAGTATAATGAGGCAGGGATGCGCATCAAGCAGTTGCTACTGAACTTCGCCAAGTCGGACGGTGTCAGCAGGCCCGAGGGCATCCTGATCAACCTGAAGATCACGCACCAGGAGATCTCGGAAATGGTGGGAGTTTCCAGGGAAACGGTCAGCCGAGCGATATCCCGGTTCCAGCGTCAGAAATACCTCTTCATGGATCACCACCGGTTCATCCTTCTGGACCACCCGTTCTGGAGGGAGATGTAAATGCAATACATGGTCCTGATCGTCGAAGACGAGCCGAGCGTCCGGGAGATCCTGAGCTGGCGGCTCACCGAGGAAGGGTACAACTGCGTCACCGTCTCCAACGGCGTGGTGGCCCTCGAGAGCATCCAGAGCGGCGCCTGCTACGACCTCATGATCACCGACATCCGCATGCCCGGGATGAGCGGCCTCGAGCTGCTCAAGGAGGTTCGCCGCTCCCAGCCGGACATGGCGGTCATCATGATCACGGCCGTCAACGACATCAACATCGCGGTGGAAACCCTCAAACTGGGGGCCAGCGACTACATCACCAAGCCCTTCAACCTGGACGAGGTCTGCATCTCCTGCGAGCGGGCCCTGGAGAAGCGGAACCTCGTGCTGAAAAACCGGGAGTACCGCCAGTCCCTGGAGGAGAAGCTCAAGGCGAGGGCGCGGGAGATCGAGAACCTCTACATCGACGCCATCAAGTCCCTCGTCTCCGCCCTCGAAGCCAAGGACAAGTACACCGAGGGCCACTCCCGCCGGGTGACCCGTTACGCCCTGGAGATCGCCAAGCGGATGGACATGCCCTCCGACAAGATCCAGAAGATCTACCTCGCGGGGCTCCTGCACGACATCGGCAAGATCGGGGTCAAGGAGAGCATCCTGACCAAGCCCGACATGCTCACCTCGGACGAGTACTCCCACATCTACCTCCACTCGACCCTGAGCGCCAAGATCCTCTACCCCATCTTCCGGGACAGCGAGATTGTCGGGTACGTCAAGCACCACCACGAGCGGTGGGACGGCACCGGCCGGCCGGACGGGCTGCGGGGGGAGCAGATCCCCATCGGGGCGCGGGTCCTGGCCGTGGCCGACTCCTTCGACGCCATGACCTCCGACCGGCCGTACCGGACGGCCCGCCCCGTGTCGGTGGCCGTGAACGAGATCCGTCGCTGCGCCGGGACCCAGTTCGACAACGAGGTCGTCTCGGCCTTCCTCGTCTTCGTCCACGAGAGCTTCAACGGGATCGAGTACCTCCGCCCCGTGCTGGGGAAGATCTTCCCCGACCTGCAGCTCGGCGCGGAGCCACTGGAGGGCCTGATCGCCAACCCTCCCGCCGGGGGCCAGTGACGACGCGGCGTGAATCCTGCCGCCCCCGACGCACATCGCTCACGCTGGCCCGGTCCTTGCAGACCCGAAAACGGTTCATCCGGAGGGAACCATGAACAGAAACACCTGCCGCTGGACGCTCGCCCTGCTGGCCGTCGCGCTGTCCTGGGCCGTCGCGCCCGCCCAGATCGGCGGAAAGTACCAGCTCAACGCCTGGAGCGAGTACCAGGCCTATTTCAGCCTGGTCGGCAACTCCTACGGCTTCGCGGACAACGACGTGATCGCCATGCGCGAGATGGGCATCCTCGAGGACGAGCTGCCCCTGCTCTTCTTCATCGCCAACCGGGCGCACTGCCACCCGCGGGACGTGGCCCGCTACCGCCTCGGCCACCACTCCTGGATGGACGTGTCCCGCCACTACCGGCTGGGCCCCGACGCCTACTACCTGCAGGTCGACGGCTACAACGAGGCCGCCTTCGGCGGCCGTTACAGCTACCTGGGCTATCCTCGCGACCGGTGGTCCGCGGTCCAGTTCCAGGACGCCGACCTCGTCTACCTCGCGAACGCCCACATGCTCTCCCGCCACTACCGGGTCTCCCCTCTCGACGTCTACCGGGGCGCCTTGGGCGGGAAACGCTTCTACCAGCTCGAACAGCAGTACCGGAGCGGCGGGATGAACCCGCCCCCGCCGTCGGGGACGTCCCAAGGCCAACCCCCGCCGAAGAAGAAGAAATACGCCTTCCAGGAATGAAGAACGCGGGCACTTCGCCCGCGTTTTTCCTATCCGCCGTCGTGGTTGTGTATCCCCAAATTTTTGATCTTTTTGTATAGGCTGCTGCGATCGATCCCCAGGTCGCGCGCCGCCTGGACCATGTTCCCCCGGCTGCGCCGGATGGCCTCGAGGATGAAGCGCCGCTCGAAAGCCTCCCGGGCTTCCAGGAGTGAGCCCGTCTCGGGGAGCGGGGCCAGGTCGCGAACCTTCGCGAGAAGGTCGTCGGGGAGGTCGTAGGGGGAGATTTCCGCGGCCCGGTGCACGATCACCAGGCGTTCCATGCAATTCTTCAGCTCCCGCACGTTCCCGGGCCAGGGGTAGCGGGCCAGGATGTCCAGGGCTTCGGGCGAGACGGGCTTGGCGGGCCGCCCGTACATCCGGGAAAACTCCTCCAGGAAATACCGGGCGAGCACGGGGATGTCCTCGGAGCGCTCCCTCAGGGGAAGTACGTGCATGGGGATGACGTTGAGCCGGTAGAAGAGGTCCTCCCGGAAGCGTCCCTGCTCGATGAGTTCCGGGAGGATGTGGTTGGTGGCGGCGATGACCCGCACGTCCAGTTCGATGGGCCCGCCGCCGCCCAGAGGCTCGATCTTCTCCTCCTCGAGGACCCGCAGGAGTTTCGCCTGGACCTTCAGGCTCATGTCCCCCACCTCGTCCAGGAACAGCGTTCCCTCGTGCGCCTCCTCGAAGCGGCCCTTGCGGTCCTCCCCGGCCCCCGTGAAGGCGCCCTTGCGGTGCCCGAACAGCTCGCTCTCGATGAGGTCGTCGGGGATGGCCGCACAGTTGATCTCGACGAACTTCTTGTTCCGCCGAAGGCTCTTGGCGTGGACCAGGCGGGCCAGAAGCTCCTTCCCGGTGCCGTTCTCGCCGTAGATCAGGATCCGGCCGTTGGTCGGGGCGACGAGGTCCACCTGCTTCCTCAGGGCGAGCACCGGGACGGACCGGCCGATCAGGTCGTACTTCCGGAAGTTCCGGAGCTGGCGGTTCTCGTCCTCCAGCTCCCGCCAGCGCAGCGCGTTCTGGACCACCACCAGGACCTTGTCCAGGGAGAGGGGCTTCTCGCAGAAATCGTAGGCCCCGAGCTTGATGGCCTTCACCGCCATCTCGATGTTCCCGTGCCCCGAGATGATGATCACCACGCCGGCGAAGGGCGTCTCGTGGAGACGGGCGAGGGTCTCGAGCCCGTCGAGCCCCGGGAGCCAGACGTCCAGGAAAAGGACATCGTACAGCACGGACCGGCACTTCTGCAGGCACTCCTCCCCCGAGGCGGCCGTGTCGACCCGGTACCCTTCGTCCTTGAGGATGCCCGACAACGAGGACCGGACCCCCGGCTCGTCGTCCACCACCAGAATGCGCTCCTTGGCCATCGTCTTCTCCTCGACCGACGGACTATAACAAAACACGGGGGGCGGCGCAACCCTTCCGCGTCCGGCCGGCGGTTTCACGTCGGTGCCCCGGTTCTTCCCGGGCGGGCTCCGGCCGCGGCGCCGCCCCCGCCCCGGCCGGAGCCGGCCCAGGGGCGAAGCCGGGCCTCCCGGGCCGGGGGGGTCAATATTTGGCGAATTTCTTCAGGTCCGACAGGAGCGTCCCGGGTTCGCGCAGGTACAGACGGGCACGGGCGGCGCCCATCCGGGCGGCGCGCAGGAGGTTCTTGTTGTGCCGGTGGAAGGTCCGCTTGACCCGGGCTTCCAACTCCCGGAACTCCTCCGGCCCCAGGGTGTCGGTCTGTATCGCGGGGTCTTTCTTGTAGTAGTGGCAAGGCAGCGTGTCGAAGAAGTCCCCGCGGGTCATGGAGGGTTTGACCAGGCCGCGCCGGATCCCCTCCTCGAAGAGGGCGGTCCCGGGGTAGGGCTGGTAGACCCCCAGCACGCCCACGTGGGGCCGGGTCTGCCGGAGGACCTCCAGGGTCGCCATCACGTCGTCCCGCGTCTCGCCGGGGAGGCCCATCATGAAGTACCCGGTCCAGTGGATCCCGGACCGGCCCAGCGTCCGGGCCGCCTCCAGGATCCCCGCCACGGTGATCCGCTTGTTCATGGATTCCAGGACGCGGTCGGACCCGCTCTCGATCCCCACCTTGACGAAGTTGCACCCCGCCCGGCGCATGAGGTGGAGCAGTTCCGCATCCACCACGTTCACCCGGGTGTTGCACTCCCAGTTGACTTTCAGCTTCGCCGACCGCAGCAGGCCGCAGAACTCGGCCACGCGCTTTTTGTTGACGGCGAAGGAGTCGTCCTTGAGCGCGAACTGCACGGTGCCGTACCGGTCGCGGACGGCGCGGATCTCGCGCACCACGTCCTCCAGCGGCCGGTTGCGCACCGTCCGGGTCTCGGTGGCGCAGAAGCCGCAGTTGTAAGGGCACCCCCGGCTGGTCATCACCAGGCCCATGTCCTCGGAGGTGTACTCGGCGTGCCGCGAGAGCAGCGACCGGTCGGGGCCGTCGGCGTCGAGGCACTCGGGGGTCGGGAGGCGGTCCGGGTTGTGCCGCCAGGCGTTCCCGTCGCGCCAGGAGAGCCCCTCCACGGTATCCGGCGAAGGGTCCCCCTTTTCCAGGCCGGACAGCAGTTCCAGGAAGGTGACTTCCCCTTCCCCGCGCACCAGGAAGTCCGCCTCCGGGCAGAGTTCGAACACCTCGTCCCGCCGGGCGCGCACGTGGGGCCCGCCCAGGACGATCCGGGCGCCGGGGGCCGCCGCGCGGCAGATCTCGGCCGTCCGAAGGGTCGAGGCGAAAAAGTCGGTGTAGGCCTGGATCCCCACCACGTCGGGCGCGTACCCCCGCACCACCCGGTCCAGTTCCGGCCAGGCGGGGTGCGCCCCGGGCCGGAGCGCCGCCAGGTACTCGGGGTAGCGGTCCGCCATGCCGTAGAAGTCGGCGGAGGTGGGCCGGTCGTTGAAGTCGGCGTCGTGGACCAGCAGCGAATGCCCCGCACGCCGGACCGCCGTGGCCACGGCCAGCAGTCCGTAAGGGAAATACCGGTTGTACAGCCCGATGAGGCGGTAGAAGGGGGGGGCGAGCAACAGGACTTTCATGGGGTCAGGAGAGCTTCTTGCGGATCTTGTTGCCGATCTTGCGCTCGAGGCGGAGTTCGCTGCGCTTGCGCTTCTTGTCTTCCATCATGTTGATGATGTTTCGGAAGCAGTCGGGGCAATGGGTGGGAACGACGTAGGTGTCGGGGCCGAGGTACGAGGGATCGAACTTGACCCACTTGGTGACGAGTTTCAGCTTCCCGCACCCGTTGCAGATGTGAACGGCGCTGTAGACGGGGTGCTGCATGACGTTCAGTTTGGCCATTGCTTCGATTCCTGCCAGTATCGTTCCAGTTCGTCGAGGTCGCAGTCCTCGACGGTCTTTCCGGCCTCGCGAACCTTCTTCTCCACGAACCCGAACCGCTGTCTGAACTTTTGATTCGTCGTCTTCAGGGCGGTTTCAGGGTCCAGGGAAAGAAAACGGCAGAGGTTGACCACGGCGAAGAGGAGGTCCCCGATCTCCTCCCTCACCGCGGCGGGGTTTTCCGCGGACAGCGACCGCTCGAGTTCGTCCAGTTCCTCGCGGATCTTGCGGATGACCCCGCCCGCGTCCTCCCAGTCGAACCCGGCCCGGGCCGCCCGGGCCCCGATCTGGTGCGCCTCGTGCAGAGCAGGCATTTTCGGGGGGATGCCGTCCAGGATGGAGGCACGCTTGCTGCCCTTCCTCGCCTTCTCTTCCTTCTTGATCCGGTCCCAGTTCACCAGGACCTCGTCGCTCCCCGACACCTTCACGTCGCCGAAGACGTGGGGGTGCCGGTGGATGATCTTGTCGTGGATACCGTCGATGACGCCCTGCATGTCGAACTCGCCGTTCTCCTCGGCGATCCGGGCATGGAAAACGATCTGCAGGAGAAGGTCGCCCAGTTCCTCCCGGAGTTCCCGGGAGTCGCTGGCGTCGAGCGCGTGCAGGACCTCGTAGCTCTCCTCCACCAGCATGGGCTTCAGCGTCTCGCGGGTCTGCTCACGGTCCCAGGGGCACCCGCCGGGCTCCCGGAGCCTGGCCATCAGGGTGAGAAGCTTGTCGAGGTCCGTCACCAGCCACCCCCTCTTGATTAGCGCGCCATCTTAGCATTTTTCACCCGGTCGGACAACACAATTTCTCCCCCGCCGGCAAAGACGGTCGTCGGACGATCCCGGGTCGATCCCGTTGCGGATTCCGGCTTGACATTCCGCCCGACGACCGATATTTTCTCAGGCGGACACGATCCGGGACCGAACACCGGGCCCCGGGCCCGCTGAAACATCAAAACACTCGCGCAGGAGGATTTCATGACGGTGAGAACCAATCTGTTCGTGCTGACGGCCGTGGCGATCCTGGCCCTCTGCGGCTGCGGGAAAACCGGGGAGACCGCTCCCCCGGCCACCGGCGCACCCGCCACCCAGGCGGATCAGCCCGCCGCCCCGGGCGCCGAGTCCGAGGGGGTCCTGCTGGCGAAGGAAATCCTCGCCATGTACGACGCGGCCGTCGCCGAAGCGGCCGAGATCGGCAAGGACAAGCCGGAACCGGCGGTGATCAAACCCAAGCTCGAGGCGCTCATCCTCAAGTACGAGCCGAAGATGAAGGAACTCAACGCGAAGTACCTCGCCCTCAAGGCCAAGGACGTCGTCCTCTTCGGCGACTGCAACGGCTACATGGGCCAGAACCGCGGGAAACACGTCTTCCAGAAGGACAACACCCTCGGCATGATCATCGCCTACTACAACCAGGAGAAGGTGGACAAGGACGTCGCCGACCTGCTCGGCCTCAAACTGGCCGCCCTCATCGACCTCGCGACGAAAATGTAATCACCCGGGCGGGTCTTTCCCGCCTGGGGCAGACGCCCGGCTCCACCACGGAGAACGCGGGAGGGCGCGGAACCGAAAACGGTGACCGACAACCTTCGGAACGGTCCCGGTTTGCCGCAGCGCTTCGCGCCCCCCCCGTTTTCCGGGTTTCAACCCGACGCGGCAAGCAGAAGCACGACGAGGTCAACTGCGGAGACCCGCCCGTCGCCGTCGAGGTCTCCGAGGACGGGCGGGCCCGGGAAGCGCTGGAAGTAGATGTCGCAGGCAGTCCCCCCGGGGCCGGTGGAGTGCGCCCAGGCGAGAAGGATGGATCCGTCGGGTCAAGGGCGGCGTGAGGCTGGGTCTGGTAACCCGGCCCGGCAGCAACCGACTCCTCGGGGGCCCACGTGCCGTCAGCGCCCTGGAACCTCCGGTAAACGTCGTAGTGGGACCCCACGGCCTTGGCGTACCAGCACCCCACCTCCTCAAACGCAGGACTTGTTTACGGTTCAATTTTGACGACCCCGCAATAAGTCCTGTTTTGCCCGCGAATCACGCGAATGAACGCGAATCTGGAATCAATAATCAACAGAGATTATTCGTGTGATAAATTCGCGTATATTCGTGTTATTCGCGGGAAATCCCCCTTTCGCGACTTTTTGCGGGCTCATCAATTTTCGGTGCGTTCAGGGCCAGGGGGATGACCCGGATTTTCGCGAGGTCGGACTCTCCCAGGCCCATCCGCCCGGCCTCGTCGATGTAGACGGGCGGCTGCCCCGCGTCCTTGAGCGGCTTCTCCCCTTTCTCGGCGCGCACCCGTTCGATGAGGTCGGCCCCCACCCGGTCGCCGGCCACGGGGTCCCGGGCCAGGATCACCCCCCCGAAGGGCCAGGTGAACGCGGCGTTGTAGGCGGGGCCGGCGCCGTACTGCCCGACGGGGGCGTCGGCGAGATGGAGCCGCGTCTTCTCCCGGATGATGGGCACGCTGTAGACCTGGGGGATGAAGGGGCTGCAGTGGTCGGCGTGGTAGCGGAAGGGGTTCGAGATCACCCCGTAGTAGTTCTTGAGAAAGACCGAGACCCCCGACAGGTCGTGATGCTTGAGGACGCCCACGTTGACCATGGCCGTGCAGTGACGGGTCAGCATGCAGGCCAGGTTGGTGGAGACGGCGCCGGAGGTGACCGTCTCGTCCTCGTACTGGTGCTCCAGCGCGTCGGTACCCCGGACCCGGACCCCCGTGTCCCCGTCGGCGAGGGGGTACCCCGCGCGGCGGAGTTCCCGGGAGGTGCGGTCCCAGACAATGATCCGGTTCTCCGCCACGCCGGCCGAGACAAGGCCCTTCACCACCGCCTGGATCAGCCGCCAGGAGGGCGAGAGGTTCCGCCCCCCCAGGGCGTTCACCTTGATCCCCACCACGTCGTCGGGCCGAAAGAGCTTTTTCCAGGCCTCGGCGGGGGAATCCGCCTCCATCAGCGCCTTCAGGCCGGCGTCGAGGCACGCGTCCGGGAGGCCCGTTTCCGGCGTGTACCCGGGGTCCCGGGCAACGACCACCCGTGTGGCGGCGGCGCCGGGCAGGACCTTGTCGCCGTAGGCGTTCGTCCCCACGAACGCGTGGCGCTTCAGGAAGACGGGGCCGACACCCGCGCCCAGGGCCAGGGCCCGGAGAAAATCGCGGCGGTCACTTTTCATGGAAAACCTCGGCGGTGAAGGTGAACAGCAGGGCCCCCGGCTCCCGGTACGCGTTCGGGGGGAGCCCGGCCTTGTGGCAGAGCTGCTCGAGGTACTGGGTCAGGTTCCACTTCCACTCCACGGGGACCTGGGGCAGGAACAGTCCCTGGTTGGCCCCCTTCTTGAGGACCAGCCCGTGGACGCCGATCTTCACCGCCCGGTAGTCCGGGCACGGCGAGAGCGGCGACAGGACAGAAATCTCGATCTTGAGGTCGCGCAGCTCCCGCTCGGTGACGGGCGGGAAGCGGGGGTCCCGGGTGGCGGCGTTCACCGCCATCTCCGTCACCGCCTCGTGCAGCGGCTTCACGGCCATCATGTACCCGATGCAGCCCCGCAGTTCGCCGTGTTTCTTGAGGGTGACGAAGGCCCCCAGGGATTTCTTCAGCGTGGGGGTGATGTCCAGGCCCGCGGTGATGTCCGGCGGCACCTTCCCGCCGGCCAGGTAGGCCCGCAGGGTTTTCCGCGCCAGTTTGAGCAGGGTCGCCTGCTCGTCGGCCGTCAGGAGGCCGCCGGGAGGGACGGCCGGTTTCGCTGCCGCCGGGGGGGCGGGGGCGGCCGGGGGGTCCACGAAGACCAGGGAGAGGTAGCTCACGGAAAAGCTCCAGTCCCCGGTTTTCTCCCCGGAGGTGGTGTAGTCCGCCATCATCCCCTTGACGTTCTCCCGCTTCGCCATCTCCGACAGCACCCGCATCGCCACGAGGATGGGGGCGGCGCCGCAGATGGTGTCCCGGGTGTCGATCAGGTGGCGCTCGAAACGGGCCCGGTTCAGGGAGGTGATGGCCTGGGCGCACGCCAGGTTCCACTTCTTCAGGTTCTCCCGGACGTTGTCCCGGAAGGGGACGAAGCCGTAGTTGTCGCCGTAGTGCGTGAAGTCGCTGGAGACCACCAGGAGGGTCTTTTTGTCCATGAGGGGCAGGATGGCGGAGGCGATCGCCTGCTGCTCCGGCGGCCCCGCGGCGCCCACGAGGACGGGGACGATGCTCGCCTTCGGCAGCAGCACCTGGAGGAAGGGCAGCTGGCACTCGAGGCAGTGCTCTTTCTCGTGGGCGTCGGTCCGGACCGAAAAAGGCGACCTGGCCTTCAGCGCGTCACAGGCGGCCCGGTCCAGCGGCACCGTTCCCAGAGGGGTCTCGAAAGCCGAGACGTCGGGGATCGCGGCGCCCTTGAACATGGCGCGGTGGGAGGGCCCCAGGAGGATCACCCGCGTCCAGCCCCCCCCGCGCAGCGTGTTGAACGCCGCTGCCGCGGTGGGGCCGGAATAGACGTACCCGGCGTGGGGGACCACCAGGGCCAGCGGGGGTTCCGCCGGGTTCATCGGGCATTTGCCCTTCGTCTCCGCCAGGAGCCTGTCGACCTGAGCTTTGAGGGCGACGGGCGAGGCCTCGTACCAGAGGCCGGCCACCGCCGGCTTGCGCACGGGAGGCGAAACGGCGCAGGCCGCGCCGGCGCCGACAAGCGCCGCAAAAAGCGCCGGGACCAGTCTTCGGATCATGTCACACCTCCCTCGGACATTGGGGGTCCTCCCGCCGGGGGCGGCAGGACCCGGTCGATGCACCGCTTCACGTCGGCCGCGAGGTAAAGCGAACCCAGGACGAAGACGGGCCGGTCCCGCCCCGCGATGCGAACCGCGGTCTTCAGGGCGTCCTCGGGGTCCGGGGCGAACTGCACGAACGGGGGTTTTCCGGGCCCGTCCCCGGACGTTTCACACCCGGCGCCCGCCGAAGCGGCCATCCCCTCCCGGACGCCCGGGACGCCGAGGAAATCCGGCTTACCGGCGCTCCGCGGGGACGTCGGCCGGGTGAGGATGAGCGCCTCCACCCGGGGCAGGAGCAGGGCGAGCATCCGGGGATAGTCCTTGTCCTTCATGCAGCCGAAAACCGCCACCGGGCGTGTCCCGTCCCGTGGAAACTCCCGGGTGACGGCCTCCATGGCCTGGGGATTGTGCGCCCCGTCGACGAAGACGGGCGGGGTTTCCCGGACGCGCTCCATCCGGCCGGGCCACCCCCCGTCCTCGAGGGCCGTGACCACGTGGGTTTCCGACAGGGCCCACCCCATCCGGGCCAACTCCCGGGCCGACGCCATCACCGTGGCGGCGTTCAGCCGCTGGAAGTCCCCGGCCAGGCCCAGGGCGGGGGCCTCCGCGCCGGGGTCTTCAAAACGCTCCCGGTAAACGTCCCGTGACCGGATCACCCGCAGGGCTTTCCGCTTCAGTTCGTCCTCCAGCCCGCGGGCCCAGGCGTCGTCGGGCCCCAGGACCGCGGGGACCGACGGCCGGAGCACCCCCATCTTCTCCCGGGCGATGGACGCGAGGTCGTTTCCCAGGACCTGGCAATGGTCGTAGCCCACTCCGGTGATCACGGAGAGGATGGGCTCGGCGGCATTCACCGCGTCCAGCCGGCCGCCCATCCCGACCTCCAGGACGTGGACGTCCGGGCGAAGTTCCCGAAAGCACTCCGCCGCGATGGCCGTGACCCACTCGAAGAACGTCGGGGGGCGGGGCAACCCGCCAGGGAGAGATTCGACCCGGGCCTGCACCCGGTTGGCCGCCTCCGCCATCCGCTCCCGTGCAACGGGGGCGCCGTCGAGGCGGACCCGTTCCGTCAGGTCCAGGAGGTGAGGGGACGTGAAGAGCCCGACACGGTAACCCGCGGCCTGGAGTGCCCGGGCCAGCCACCAGCAGACCGACCCTTTCCCGTTGGTCCCGGCGACGATCACCGCGGGGGTGAAGGCGGGGGGGAGAAAACCGCCGAGGAGCCGTCTGGGGACGCTGAGGTCGTAGACGGCGTCCTTCACCTCGTCCCCCCGGGAGAGGAGGAAGCGCTCCAGCGCCCCGAAATCGTCGAACCGCACGGCCATCGCCCCTTCCTCCACTCGCGCTTCACGGCCAGCCGGCGAATTCCGCCCACGTGTCCATTATAGCCGCGAAGCCGTTAAAGAGAAAAACCTTTGTCGAAACCATCGACTGTGCTTTATAATACCCTTGATTGTCGTGATAACAGGCGGGAGGAATTCATGATCTGCCCCTATTGCCTGAGCGTTTTCCCGAGTGGCACGTCCGGGTGCAAGTCCTGCGGGAGACCGGTCCCCGTGGGCGCCACGCCCCCCGTCGCAGGGGTCTTCGGGCGCTTCTTCGCCCTGGTCCTTGACGGGATCTTCTGCTTCCTTCCGGCAATCATCACTCTCGCCGCCCTGGTGTTCACCAACGAGAAACTCAAGGGCCTCGTGTTGGGGATCACGGACCTGCAGGGCGTCCAGAACCTGTTGCTCAACCCCGACTTCCTGGTCCCGTACGCCGTGTCGGGGGGCCTCCTCGGCGTCTTCGGCTTCATCGACCTGTCGGTGCTCCTCCTCTCGGGTCAGACCATCGGCAAGAAACTGCTGGACCTCCGGGTGGTGCGCAGGGATTTCGAGCCGGCCTCCGCCGGGCGACTTCTTCTCCGGGAACTCATCGGGAAACCCCTCAGCGGCGCCCTGGCCATGATCGGCTACTTCATGGCGTTCTTCACCCGCGATCACGCCGCTCTCCACGACAAGATCGCCGGCACCCTGGTGGTCCGGAAGCTGCGCACCGGTGAGCACATCGCGATCCCCGTCCGCCCGAGGGAATTCCCCACCGAGCGCGCCTCCAATGTCCAGTTCCCGCCCGCCTCCTACCCCCCCCCGGCCCAGGCGTAATGCCGGCGCCATCCGCCGGCCGGTGGGCATCCCGCCAACCGTGACGACAGGAATCTTTACCGATTCGACCATGCGGGGCGTCAGAACCATCGTGGTTACGTCGTCATTCAAGGGATGGCCGCCTTCTTCAATGCCCGCGGCATAGACG
>JAGNHB010000086.1 GCA_018001935.1 Acidobacteriota bacterium | reverse complement strand
CGGTTCCGGAATCGACGTATCCGGTCTCTCGCAAAGACGCCAGGACGCAAAGCCTCGCAAAGGAATCCCCCTTTTCCGGTTCCGGCTTTGCGAGGCTTGGCGTCTTTGCGCCTTTGCGAGAGGTAAAAACCGCCTGTTTTTTTTCTGGAGCGTCCGGATGATCCGTGTCCATCCGTGTTCATCCGTGGTTTCTCTCCGGTTTATCCGGGTTGGGCTGTAGGCTGTAGGTCCGGAGGGATCCCCATCGGTATCGGTATCGGTATCGGTATCGCAATCGGTATCGGTATCGCAATCGGTATCGCAATCGCACTCGCACTCGCAGTCGCGCTCGTGGTCGCCGTCGCGGTTGCCGTCGCTACCGTGAACGCGTTCGCTGCCGGGATCGACGGCCCCCTCGGCGACGGCAGCCCGCAGCCCTCGACCTCCTCCCTTCCCTGCGGAGTGCGGCGCGAAGGCTGCCGGAGCGCCGCTTTGACCGCGCCGCGCAGGCCGCCGGAGCGGCGCGACCCTGAAGCAACCCGCGTGTCTTCCGGAAGATCAACCAAGGGCGCGCAGGCACAAGGCTCAGGGCGCCGTGATGAGACCGAGGTGCGAAGTGACAAAGGGACCAAAGGGACAGGCCGAGCCGACACGGCTGGCGGTGCTGGTGGGGCATACGACGCAGATAGGCGATTCAGCCGTCTTCCGTTGCGAGCTTGGCGCCTTGGCGAGCGCCGACCCGGATCCTGATCTCGCCGAGGCGCAAAGACCGCAAAGAAAAACGGGGCGCCGGGAATGCGGCCAAGGGGAACGAAATCGCGCCTTCACCGGGTCGCCGCGCCTCCGGGAGGAAGCTTCCGGACTGTCTTTCCCTCCCGCTTTCTGCCTCCTTCCTCCGCCTTCTGCCTTTAGCCTTACTGGATCCTGTATTCTGGATTCTGAATCCTTCGCTAGAGTGTTTCGTGGTCGAGAAAAGAATTCCAGAGGTCCAGGGCCCGGGTTGGCGCAACGGCCTTGATGGCTCGCGCAAGCTGAAGCTTGCGCCACGACTTACGGGTCGGCCAGGGTCGTCACCTGGGACAGCCAGAGCTGCCAGCGGCGGTCCCGGAAGAGGTAGACGTCCACGAACCGCACCCGGTGCGTGAAAGGGGCGTCACCCCACGTCCCGGCCAGGTCGCCGGTCCCGGTGATGAAGCCCGCGTCCCCCACGACCCGGACGTCCAGTTCGCCGAGCGCGTACCGGCTGAGACGGACCCCGCCGGGCCCGAAGGCCGCCAGGGTCGCCTCCCGGTCCTGGGGCAACCCCCGCGGGTCGAAACCCCGGTAGTCCACGGCCAGCATTTCCCGGAGCGACGCCGTGTCCGAGGCGAACAGCGCCTCCCGGAACCGGTCGAAGGTTTGCCGCAAGCGTTCTGTTGCATCCATGAGCTCTCCTCGACGGCCTGCCCAAGACCCTCCTCCCCGATCCCGGGACAGGCCGGCCATGGGGAAAATGGCTGCCAGCGTGAAGCGGTGCCGCTCAACCCTTCGATTTCCGTTGACCCCCGGAGCGGCCGGACCCATTAAGAACACATTCTAAAGAAAAAAAATCCCGTTTTCCATGGTCATCTCGGTTGTCCCCCCACCGGGAACCGCTCCGGGAGTTCCCGTGCGCCGTCCGCTTCCGCGTCTGCGGGTTCGAGGATTTCGAGAAGAACGCCTGCCCGCAGGGCGACCTCAGGCGGTCATGATATGCTGCGGGCGGGATGCCGGCGCGAAGCGGACCATCGGGGGGGCTGAGGGCCGACCTGGACTGGCCCCCCCCTGGACGTTGGGGGCATCGAGCAGGCGCTGCACCTGGAGCACCTGACCCTGCCCAGCGCCCACCGGGCAAGGGTCGAGAGACTATCACCCGATGACAGGTCGTAGCCGCTTCCGGAGTTCGGCCATTTTTTCGAAGAATGCGTAAACAAAGTGAACCAACCGCCGGGTTGTCGGTACTAAACCGGTGAAATGGGATGGGTTTCGGACGGGGGCCGGCCGATGCGCCGGAAACGGGTCGCCCCCGGGCAAACGACGAATGGGAGACAGCGCGGATGGACCTGGACAAGCTGATTCACGACCATGGGGACCGGCTGCTCCGAGCGGCCTTTCTGCTGTGCCGCAACCCTCACGACGCCCAGGACCTGGTCCAGGAGACCTTCTGCCGGGCCATGGAAGCCGCGGGGCGCTTCCGGGGGGAGTCGGGGACCTACACCTGGCTCTACGCCATCCTCCGGAACACCTGTCTCAACCGTCGCCGCGGCCTCTTCCGGTGGTTTTCCCTCGACCGCTCGCACGACCGGGAGGACGGCCGCCCGGGACCGGGAGCGTGGGTCGAGGCGCAGGAAACCCGGGGGCTGATGGACGCCCTTCTGACCCGGCTGCCGTTTCGGCATCGGGAAGTCATCCTGCTCCGATACGTGGACGAGCTGAAGATCACCGAGATCGCCGCCACGCTCCGGGTCTCGCCCGGCACGGTGAAATCGCGCCTTCACCACGCCGTCCGCCGGCTTCAGAAAGCGTTTCCCCGGGAGAGGGTCCCGGCATTGCGGAGCCATGAGGGAGAGGAACATGCGATGTAAACACTTCCACAAAATCCTGTACGAGTTCCTGGACGGAGAACTGCCGGCGGTCGAGGCCGAGGCCGCTCGCCGTCACCTGGCGGAATGCGCGCCCTGTGCCGGGGAACTGGCGCGGGAACGGGACCTGGCCGCCAAAGTCCGCGCCGCGGCCATCCAAGCCGCCGCGGGGCTTCACTTCCGCCGCCCCGTGTCCACCCGACCGCCCCTGCCCCTTCGCCAGGGCGGATTGTCCTTCCCGACTTGGGCCGCGACTGCGGCGGCGGTCCTCCTGCTCGCCGCCACGCTCGCGCTCCGGTTGTCCTTCCCGGATGCAGGAACAGGGCCCATCGCCGCCGGCGGTGCGGGAGGAAAAGCTTCCCGCGCGACGCCCGCGGCCGCCGCCCCGCCGGTGGTGACCCAGGTCATCACCCTCGAGGACGACCTGGGGCTGGTGAACGAGACCCACTTCATCACGGAGGATGCGGACGGGACCGGAACGCACATCGTCGCCCAGCTGGGCGGCGGGCCTGAAACAGAGAACCATTCACTTCAAGGAGGTTGGTGATGAGAAAGCGAATCCTGACGGTACTGGTCCTGGCCTGCGCTCTCTGCGCGGCGGTTGCCCTGGCGGGGGAACCGGTGCGCCTCAAGGACGACGAGGCCAAAAGCATCAAGCTTCTGAAATCCGTCCCGCCGGCCTATCCCCCGGAAGCCAAAAAAGCCGGCATCCAGGGCGTCGTGAAACTGGACGCGACCGTGGACAAGACGGGGAAGGTCAGCGAGATCAAGGTGCTGGAAAGCCCGGACGACAGCCTGACGAAAGCGGCGGCCGACGCCGTGAAGCAGTGGGAGTACTCCCCCTACATCGGGAAGGACAAGAAACCCGCGGTGTTCATGATGACCGTCACCATCAAGTTCCGGCTGGAGTAGCGGGAGGGCGGTGACGCCCTCCGCAGCTGACTCGAAAGATCGCCCCCAAAATCCTGCGCGATTTGGCAACGAGTTTACTTCGAAGGAACTACGCTTTTTCCGGGACTTCGCCCGGCACCAGTCGTCCCGGGGGCTGCCGCTGCCGAGGCCGCCCCCGGCCCAGGTCCATCTTCCCTCCGGGATGAACCGGTTTCTTTCCGCGTTCCCCGCGGTTGTCACCTTTCCCGGATTCCCGCTTCCGCGACTACTCCTTCGTCAGGCAACTGGTGCAGGTCTGAACCGGGAGCGAGCAGTTGACGAAGACGTTCCCGCCGCTCGGGCAGGTGCAGTTGACCGTGGCGTCGGAGCAGTGGATGGCCGGCCAGGAGCCGAAGTCCTGGAAGGTGTTCTTCTCCGCCGCGGGGGTCCCCCCGATGGCGATAGCCAACGGTACGCCGGTGAGCGGCTGCATGAAGACCCCCTCGGAGTAGGGCGTCCCCGGCGAGAGGTCGAAGAGGTTCCCTTTCAGGGTGACATTCGTCCCGCTGCCGGTGGTGTTGCAGACCGTCACGCCCAGGTAATTGTCGGCAAAGGTGTTGTCGAGGATCGTGGCGGCACCTCCCCCCACGTAGATCCCGTTCAGGGTGTTGGATGAGAACGTGTTCCCCTGGACCGTCATGGGGGCGGTCCCGTCCCAGTTGAGCTCGAGGCCGTTGTAACCCGTCGGGCCGCGGGGCCCCCGGGTCCCGTTCCCGGAGAAGGTGTTCCCGGTCACGCCCCCGACGGACTGGAGTTCGTAGTACGCCCCGTTGGTCCCGTTGGCGCTCAACAGGTTATAGTCGAGGTAGGCGGCGGAGGTGTGGGTGACGAGGATCCCCCCGTCGTAGTTGGCGTTCACGTGGCAGAAGGCGACGGTCGCGTTGGAGTCGTCGGTGAGGACGACGCCCCGCCCGCCGTTGCCCAGCACGTTGGCCGTGTCGGTCCCGTTGGCGTTCACGGTGCTGCGGGAGAGGGAGAGGGTGACCCCGCCCTCCAGCTCGACCCCGTTGCCGATGGCGCTGCGGCTGAAGTTGCACCGGTCCGCCGTCACGGTGGAGAGGGTCCCCAGGTAATCCACGGCGATGAGGTTGTGGTGGTGGTTGTCGAGGGTGCTCACCGACTCCAGGGTCACCTCGCTGCCCAGGACGGCGATGCCGCGGCCGGGCGTGGTGCCGTCGGCGGCCGCGGCGGCGCACCGCAGGCCCCGGAGGGTGGTGGCGGGGCAGAGGTAGAGGGTGAAGGCGTCCCCCGCGGAGGGGACAATGTGGGTGGCCTTGGGGCCCGCCCCCTGGAAGCTGAGGCCGCTCCGGCTGGAAACGCTCACCCGCTCGGCGTAGTTGCCCGCCGCGATCCGGATCGTCGTGCCGGGGGCCGGGGCGGCCGCCAGCGCGGCGGCGATGGTCTTGTAGGGAGTTTTCTGCTGCCCGTTCTGGGTCCCCGAGGCCGCCGCGTTCACGAAGACGGCGTTCGCCGTGTTGTAGTACCCCGGGTGGGGCCGGTCGCCGGGGGCCCCGTACCAGCGGGTGACGTCCGCGGTGCTGTTCCGGTCGAGGTCGATGTACCACACCCCGCCGCGGAAGATGACCAGGTCCGCCACGCCGTCGTGGTTGTAGTCGAAGGCCAGGGGGATGTCCCCCGCGACCCCGCCGAAGGCGTAGATGGCGTCGAGGGTCCCGTTCAGCCCGAAGTCCGCGTACCAGAGCCCCCCCCGGTAGATGGCCCGGTCGGCGGCGCCGTCGGCGTCGAAATCCGCCACCACGGGAAGGTCCTGGGCCCCGCCGCCGAAGGCGGAGATGTGGTCGGGCACCCCGTTCTGGTCGTAGTCCAGGTACCACTCCCCCGTGTTCCGGTAGACCCCGATGTCGGCCCGGCCGTCGGCGTTGAAGTCGGCGGCCAGGGGCGTGTCGATGGACGCGCTGCCCCCGAAGATCAGGATCCGGTCCGCGACGGTGTCGTTGTAAAAGTCGAGGTACCAGGTCCCGTCCCGGTAGACGGCGAAATCCGTCAGGGTGTCCCCGTCGAAGTCCCCCGAGAGGGCCACGTCCGAGGGCACGCCATAGGCATAGGTCCGATCGGGGACCGAGTCGCCGTTGGTGTCGACGAAGATGAGCGCGTCCGCGGGGCGCCGCAGCGCGTACTCCCACGGGGGGTAGGCCGCCGCGGCGGCGGTTCCCAGCAGCGCGAGGACAGCGCCCAGGACCGAACGCCAACCCGGGGTGACCGTGCGAAGCGAAATAACCCGTCCGCTCATGGGGCCTCCTGTCCGTATTTCCAATGTTGAACTCCACCCCCATCTTCGCACGGGGGTGCGAGCTTGTCAATCGCAGGGTGACGGATGCGGCGGACGGGCCGGCAGCTTCACTTCCCGGCGGGTCCCGGGGCCAGCCGGATCGCTTCCGCGACCCGCTCGAGGCGCTGTTTCATCTGCTTGTCGGGGACGGTCCCGGAGCGGCTGAGGTAAAGGGTGTAGAGTTCCGGGACGGCCTCGGGCGCCGTCCCCCTGGGCGCCGTCCCGGGAAGGACCCGGGCGACGGCCGTCTTCCCCGCGTCGGTGAAGGGGGTCCGGGTGTAGGGGTGGCGCTCCCGCGCGGTCTCGCACCACTTCTTCCAGAGGCTCTCCGAAAGGCCCTCGCCGGGGTTCAGGTGCCTGAGGACCACGAAGTAGTTCTCGTCCTCGCTCTCCGCCACCGCCAGGCGGCGGGGCAGCCACTCCACCGCCCCGCCCTTGCGCCCAAACCCCATGCAGAGGCCGAGGGTCGCGTCCGGGCCGATCTCGAGGGTGTTCTTGTCCAGGGAAAGGGCCAGCCACCGGGTCTGCAGGGTCAGCGATTTCCCCGTGACGTAAGCGAAGCGGATATCCCGGAATCCCTCGGGGAGGGCGTCCGTCATCTGTAAAAACTCCTCCCAGTTCTTCAACTTGCCGCTGTACGGAACGTAGGTGAAATCCAGCAGGCGGCGGAGATCGTACAGCCACATTTCGACGTTGGAACTGGGAACGAACTTCCCGATGATGACCACCCCGTCCGTCGTCGGGGTGAAGTAGCCGACGAAGGCCGAGTCCGAGTACTCGAGGTGCCAGACGTTGACGGCCCACCGGCGCCCCCACCGGTCGGTGAGAGCGTCCCGCCGGACCGGGTCCCCCAGGGAGGTGATCCGGGTGTCCTGCCCGCCCAGCTTCCGGGGGAGGTTGACCCCCTGGAGGAACAGTTCCATGGTCTCCCGCGGGTTCTCCATGAGCCCCTTCAGGGACCGGCCTTCCGGCTTCATGATGTAGGTGAACAGGATCTCGGAGGCGACGGTGTAGTGGCACCGCCCCTCCCGCCCGAGGTTGGAGCCCTGGTACTTGAACTCGGTGGAGGACCACTTGTTGGTGTCCTTGTCCTTGAAGAGCACCTGGGGGAACACGCTGGTGGGGATCTCCAGGATCGCCTCGAGGGACGCGTCCCCCTCGGGGAAGATGCCGCCCTCGGGCGCGAGGAAACTTTCCATCTCCCGCTGGTAAACCGCCTGGAACTCCTTTGCGGCCCGGGCTTTGAGTTCGGCTGGGGTCAGCGGCAGGGGGACCTCGCAGCGGAACTCCTTCACCGTCGACTTCTCGGGGAGGATCGAGAACCCGAAGACCATCTTGTTGTAGTAGACCGCGGCGCCGGGCTTGATGGCCTGGAGTTCGGCCGTGGGGATCGACTGGCAGATGTTGTCCTTCCGGCTCAGCACGACCCCCAGGACCTTCCCCTCCGGGTCCACCAGCGGCCCCCCGGAGTTGCCGGGGTTCACGTCCGCGCTGCTCTTGAGCCGGACGAAAGCCCCGCTGTCCTCCTCGGGGAGGGTCCCGATGAGCTCGCCCCGGCGGATCACGATGCCCTCGCCGAGCGCGTTGCCCACGGTGTAGACCGCCCGGTTCAGCTCGTAGGTCGGGTTCAGCTCCAGCCACCGGTCGAAGGTGCGGCCCTTCACCGTGAAGCGGGCCACGTCCCGGTGCATTTCGCTGGCGGTGACCCGGTCCAGCTCGTAAACGTTCTGGTTCGCGTCGCGGATGAAGTAACGCTGCTCGGAGAGCGGGTTCTCGTCCAGCTCGAGCACGTGGTGCGCCGTGACCATCTCGTCCCGGGACACGGCGAAGGCGGTCCCGATGGAGATGTACTTGTCGTTGCGGATGGCGAAAGGGACCAGGTCCCACGGCAGTTCCCGCTCGTAACGAAGGGAGTCCTTCTCGGGGCGGAGGACCACCACCTCGAAGCAGGTGTCCTGGATCAGCTTCCGGGTCTCGGGCGTCATCTCCGTGGCGCTCTCGACGCCGGGCGCCGCGCCGGCCCCCGGGAGAGCGCCGGCCAGGAGGGCAACGAAAAGGACGATGCGAAGGGTGTTCATGGGTCCGTCCCCTGTTGGAGTGCGCCCGGCGTCGGGGCGACGGGCGGCGGTTCCCAGTATCGCAGGGAGGGCCGCCGCTGTCAACGGCCGAATCGCCCGGGGGCGCGGAGCCGGGCCGGCGCGGCCGCCGTCCGCGGGCCCTCCCGGCCCGGCCGAAAGAAAACAGTTCCCCCCCGGGGAAAATGGGGTATCATCCGGGTGTCGTCCCCGCCCGGTTTCCCAGGGGGCCAGGGCGCGACCGGTTCGGGACCTTGTCGCACGGGAGCCCGTTGTGGAGAGCGGATTGAAGATCGTCATGGGGAACCGCCTGGAGGACTTGGCCGACCGCCTGGTGAGGTCGCTCCGCGAGCACCCCCCGGCGGACCCGCTGGAACCCGAGCACGTCCTCACCCAGACCGAGGGGATGGCCCACTGGGTCACCCTCCGGGTCGCGGCGGGGTGCGATTCCGCGGCCCACCTCCGCTTCCTGACCCCGGAACGGCTCCTGGACCACCTGGCCGCCGCCCTCGAACCCCTGCCGGAGGGGCCCTCTCCCTTCGACCCCCACCTGCTGCCCTGGGCGGTGGCCGGGGCCCTGCCGGACGCCGCCGGGGCCTCCGGTGAAGCCGGGGAGACCCTCCGACTCTACCTGGGGGGCGGAACAACCGCGCCCGGGAGCGAATCCCGGCGTTTCCAACTGGCGGCGCGGGTGGCCGATCTCTTCGACCAGTACACGGTGTACCGCCCCGACGTCCTGGAGGCCTGGGAATCGGGCCGGACCACGGGCGACGACGGCGGCCACGAAGTCTGGCAGGCGGCCCTGTGGCGCGAAGTCCGGCGGCGGGCCGCCGACGCCGTCCCGCGCCACCTCCGGGCCCGCCGGGTGATCGAGAGGCTCCGCGCGTCTCCCCCGGGCGCCGTCCCCGGCCTCCCGGGCCGGCTCTCGGCCATCGGGGTCTCCACCCTCCCGCCCCTCTTCGTCGAACTCCTGGACGCCCTGGGGCGGCACCTCCCCGTCACCGCCCACCTGCTGAACCCCAGCCGGGACTACTGGCTCGACCTGCTCACCCCCCCCGAGCGTCGCCGCCTGATCCGGCGAAACGCCGGGGAAGACGAGGCGCTGCTGCACCTCGAGGCGGGCAACCCGCTCCTGGCGTCCCTCGGGCGGACCACCCGCGATTTCCTGGGGCTGCTCCCGCACGACGCCCTCTTCGACCAGTCCGCGGAGTGCTGGGCCGACCCGGCCGGCGAAGCCCCCGCCCCGCTCCTCGCCGCCCTGCAGGCGGACATCCTGGAGAACCGCCGCCCGGACGGCGGCGCCGGGCCCGCCCTCCCGGGGCCCGGGTGCGCCGGGTCCCTCCGCCTGGCCGTCTGCCGCTCCCCCCGCCGGGAAGTGGAGGTCCTGCACGACCACCTGCTCCGCCTCTTCGAGGAGACGGCCGGCCTCGAGCCCCGGGACGTGGTGGTGATGACCCCCGACGTGGAAATCTTCGCACCCCTGGTGGAGGCCGTCTTCGGGGCCTCCGCCCTGCCGGGGGCGCCCGGGGAGCCCGTCGGCGACGCCGGAGGGAACTCCCCGCACCTCCCCTTCACGCTGGCCGACCGCCCCGTCCGGAAGGAGAACGCGGTGGCCGAAGCCCTGGGCGACTTCCTGGAAGCGGCCGAGGGCCGGCTGGACCTCCCCGCCGTGTGGGACCTCTTCGAACTGGTCCCTGTCCAGGCCCGGTTCCCCGTGGCGGAAGAGGCCCGGGCAAGGCTTCGGGAGCGCCTGGCTCAGACCGGCGTCCGCTGGGGCCTCGACGGGGCGTTCAAGAAGGACCGCTTCGGGGTGCCGGACGACCCGGCTCACACCTGGCGCTTCGGCCTGGACCGGCTGATGCTGGGGTGGGTGATGGGGGGCAGCTCGGGGCCGGGCGCCGAAACGCCGTCGCCGGAGGAGGGGGGGCCGCCGATGTTCGCGGGCATCCTGCCGGACGACCGGGCGGCGGGCCTGGACGCCGGGGCCCTGGGGGCCTTCGTCGAGTTCATGTCCCGCCTGGAGGGGTTCGTGGAGGCGGTCCGAACGCCCCGGACGCTCGCCGCCTGGGCCGCCTTCCTCCGGGAGGGCCTGCTGGGCGCCTTTTTCGACCCGGACCCGGCCGGGGAGAGCGCCGCCTGGGTGGACGAGGAGATCGACCGCCTGGCCGAGGGGGAAACGGTGGCGGGTTTCCGGGAGGCAATCCCCTTCCCGGTGCTCCGGGACCACTTCCGGGGTGCGCTGAACGCCGTCGTCTCCACGGCCGGCTACCTGCGCGGCGGGATCACCTTCTGCACCCTCAAGCCGCTCCGGAGCGTCCCCTTCCGCGTGGTCTGCCTCCTGGGGATGGACCACGATGCCTTCCCCCGCCGAACGCCCGCACCCGGCTTCAACCTGGCGGCGGCCCGCCCGCGGCCGGGCGACCGGGACCCCCGGGAAACGGACCGGCACCTTTTCTTCGAGACGCTCCTCTCGGCCCGGGACCACCTCTACGTCAGCTGGACCGGCTTCGGGGTCTCCGACGGCCGGGAACGCCTGCCGTCGTCGGTGGTGAGCGAGTTGATCGACACGCTCCGCCTCTACCTCCCGGGGCCCCCTGCCGACGCCGCCGTCGAGGGGTACGCCGCGCTCCCGCCGTCGGTGTGCACCGTGCACCCCCTTCACCCCTTCAGCCGGGCCTACTTCGACGGGTCGGACCCGGAACTGTTCAGCTACTCCGCCGAAAACCTCGAGGCGGCCCGGGCGGAAGGGTGCACCCGGGGGCAGCCGACCGGCCGTAAAGACCCCGGGGAGCCCGCCTCCCCCGGGACGTTCCACCGTTTCGCCCCCCTGCCCTCCCCGGACCCCGCCCTGCTGGGCCCCGACGTCGTCCGTTTCGCCCGTTTTTTCAAGGACCCCTGCGCCTTTTTGCTGAGGGAACGCCTGGGCACGCGCCTGGAGGAGGCGGAGGAGGAGCGCCTGGAGGAGGAACCGTTCAGCCTGGGCAGACTGGGGAAATACCAGGTCCAGGAAGAGATCCTGTCGACCCTCCGGTCGGGGTCGGGTTTCCGCTCCGACCTGCTGCGGGCGGCCGGGAAACTCCCCCCGGGCGGGCCGGGCACGATCGAGGGCCGGGAGCTTCACCGCGAAGCCGACGCCATGTTCCTCCGGTTCGCCGAGGTCGCGGGGGCCTCCCCCGGCTCCGCCCCGGAGACGGTCCCCGTGGACCTGCGCGGGTTGGGCGCGGAGGGACGCGTGTCCGTCGGCGGGTTCGTGGACGGCGTCTGGGGCCGGCGGCGGGTGGTCTGCCGGCCGTCCAAGGCCCACGGCGAGACCCTGGCGGAACTCTGGGTTCACCACCTGGCGCTCTGTTGCCGGGAGGCCGCGGACGAGAGCCACTACATCGGCCCCGGGGGCGAGGGCTTTTCCCTTGCCGCCGTCGGGGGCGACGAGGCCCGTGAACGGCTGTCGGACCTGGCGGACCTCTACCTCGAGGGCCTGCGAAGGGCCGTCCCCTTCTTCGCGAAACCCGCGTGGGAGTACGTGAAGGGCCTTCGCGCGAACGGGCCGGACGATTTCCCCGGCCTGGGGTCCGACGAAGACCTGCGGGCCCTGGGCGGGGCGTCCAGAGAGTGGTACGCCAATTTCATAAACCAGCCGCCGACCGGGATCTGGACCTACCGCCCGGCCCTTCGCCTCGTCTTCCGGGACGGGGGGACGGGCCTTCTGGACCCCGACCGGGAACCCGAGACCGCGAACGAGTTCCGCGTCCTCGCCCGGCGGTTCTTCGGGCCGGTCCTCCCCCTGCTCGCCGGGAAGAAGGCCGCCGGGAAAGGGGGGAAATCATGACCCCGCCCCGCCCGGCGAACGACTTCGACCCGACGGCGGTCCCCCTCGAGGGGACCCAGCTCGTCAACGCCTCGGCGGGGACGGGCAAGACCCACGGCCTCGCCCTGCTCGTTCTCCGCGTCCTCCTGGAGACCCCCTGGACGGACCGCGAGCGGGAGAACCCGCTCCGGCACGTCCTGGCCGTCACCTACACCAAGGCGGCCACCGCCGAGCTGGGGGAGAGGGTCCGCCGCTTCGTCCGGCGCGCGCTGGCCGCCCTGGCGGACCCCCCCGGCGCCGACGCGGGGGACCCGGTCCGGGCGCTGGTTTTGCGGGCCCGGGACCGCGCCCCCGGCGCCGGCCGGACCCTCGGGAACATCCTGGAAGCCGCCCTCATGGGCTTCGACGAGGCGGCCGTCCACACCATTCACAGTTTCTGCCAGCTCGTGCTCCGCGAGTACGCCTTCGAGTCGGGCACGCGCTTCGACGCCGAGCTGGCCCCCGACCCCGCCCCCCTCCTGCGCGAGGTCGTCCTCGACTTCTGGCGCCGGGAAGTGGCCTCCGCCCCCCTGCCCGTGGCCGCGGCCGTCGCGAAATGGGGCAAGGTCTCGCCGGACGATCTCCTGGGCTTCCTGGCCTCGACCCTGAACCACCCCGACCTCGAGGTGCGGGGACCGGCGTGGGACCCGAAAGCGATCCTGGCCGCACGGCACCAGCTGGACGCCTACTGGAAGGCCAACCGGGAGGCTTGCTGCGAACGCTACCGCCGGGAAAAAACCCTGAGCAAGTTCAGCAGCCTGGGCGAAGACAAAGTCGCCGCGTTCGCGGGGCTGGTCGACCGCCTGGTCGAGGACTGCCTGCCCAACAAGGGGCTGTTCAGCGTCCTCGAGGGAAAGACCTTCTCGGACGCCTCCCTGAAGGCGGAAATCGAAGCGTTCGGCCAGGCAATGGCGTCCGCCGGCCCCGCGCTCCGGAAAGGGCTCTGGCACTTCGCCGGACAGGAGTTTCCCCGCCGCAAGGAGGGACGGAACCTGCTGCACTACGGCGACCTGCTCACCCGGCTCCGGGACGTCCTGCGCCGGGGGGACGCCGCGTCCCGGTCGCTCCGGGACGCCGTCCGCCGGCGTTACCGCGCCGTCTTCGTGGACGAGTTCCAGGACACCGACCCGGTGCAGTACGAGATCTTCCGCCGCCTCTTTGCCGGGGGGGCGGCCCCCGTCTTCTTCATCGGCGACCCGAAGCAGTCCATCTACCGCTTCCGGGGGGCCGACATCGAGGCCTACCTGCACGCCGAGCACCACGCCGCGGCGACGTGGACCCTGCGGGAAAACCGGCGGTCCACCGAGGCCTTCGTCGCGGCGTGCAACCGGCTCTACGCCCCCCCGCCCGCGGAAACGGCCCCAGAACCCGGCGCGCAAGGCTCGGGGTGGCTCCCGTTCGGCTCGCCCCGGATCGGCTACGAACCGGTCGCCGCCCGGGGCGCGAGGGCGGCTGAAGGCCTCTGGAGCGCGGAGGGCCCGTGCCCCCCCCTGGTCGTCTGGCACCTCGGGAACCGGGATGCCGTCACCCGGAAGGAGGATCGGGAGAGGCTCGTCGTGCGGGCGATCGGGGAAGAGATCGCCGCGCTGACCAGCGGCTCGCACACGCTCCCCGACCCGTCGCGGCCCGGCGGGCGGAGGGCGGTCCACCCCGGGGACGTCGCGGTCCTCGTCAGGGCCCACTACCAGGGGGAACAGGTGCGCCGGGAACTGGCCCGCCGGGGGATCGCGGCGGTCCAGGGCCGGTCTGCCGGCGTCTTCGGCACCGCCGAGGCGACGGAACTCCTTCTCCTCCTCTCCGCCGTCGCCGACCCGACGTCCCCCGGGCTGGTCCGGACCGCCCTCCTCACCTCGCTGATGGGTGTGACGGTTCCGGAACAGGGGGCCTTCGACGAGGGCGGGACCGCCTGGGAAACGTGGCTGCTCCGTTTTCACGCCTGGAACCGCCTCTGGCGACGGCAGGGGTTCGGCGCGCTGGCCGAGGCGCTCACCACGGGGGCCGGGGTCCGCCGGCGGCTGCTGGGGCGCGACGACGCCCTCCGGCGGGTGACCAACCTGACCCACCTGCTGGACCTGCTGCAGTCGCGGGCCGGGGTGTTCGACCGGCGCCCGGGCGAGATGCTGGCCCTCCTGGACCGCTGGGTGTCCGGTGGGAAAGTCGACAACGGGGACGAGGAAGCCCAACTCCGGCTCGAGAGCGACGCGCAGGCCGTCCGGGTCCTCACCGTCTTCGTGGCCAAGGGACTGGAGTTCCCCGTCGTGTTCAGCCCGTTCCACTCCAGGGACGCCGACCGTGCCGAGGAGGAGAGCCTCTATCACGCCCCGGCGGTCCCCGGGGGAATCCCCGGCCTCGTCCTGGACCTGGCGGGCGGCGGCGCGGAGCAGGCGGCATCGGAGCGGTGGGAGGAGGACCTCCGCCTGTTCTACGTCGCCGTGACCCGGGCCGTCTACCGGGCCTACCTCTATTATTCGGACAACCCGGAAGACCCGGCGGGGAGTGGAAACAAGCGGTCCGCCGAGCGCCACATGCTCGGGGATTGCCGGGAACGCTTCGCGGGCTGCGACAAACTCGCGGAACTCCGGCCCATCCGTGACCCGGCCCCGGCGGTCGTCACGGCTCCCGGGGGGGAAGCCGCGCCCCCCCCGGTCGGTCTCGCCCGCCGGTCCTTCCAGGGAAAGGTAGACACCCGGTGGGGGGTCTACAGCTTCACCCGCCTGTCGCACAGCGTCGAACACCGGGAACCGCCCCGGCCGGTCGCGGCCGCGGGGGCGGGGGCCGACCCGGGAGCGGAGGGCCTGTTCGCCTTCCCCGGCGGGGAGGCCGCCGGGTCGGCCCTGCACAAGGTCCTGGAGGGGGTTTCCTGGGACCTCGGCGCCGACGGGATCGAGGCGGCGGCGCGCCCGATCCTGGAACGCTTCGGACTCGCCCGCCGCGACGACGGCGAGGACTGGGCGCCCCTCGTGGCCCGGACCCTGGAGGGCGTGCTCCGCACCGACCTGGCCGCCGGCCGCGTGCCGCCGGGCCTGGCGGGTGAAGGGACCGGGCCCTTCCGCCTCTGCGACATCCCCGCCCGGGACCGGGTCGCCGAGATGACGTTCCACTTTCCCCTGGGCCTCAAGCGCCTGGCCGACCTCCTCGGCGGGTCCGGCCTGAAGGCCCGGCCCGGAGACGACGACGGGGTCCGGGGGCTCCTCTCCGGCGCCATCGACGCCGTGTTCCGCCGGGGCGGGCGGTACTACGTCCTGGACTGGAAGTCGAACCGTTTGGGTTCCCGTCCGGAAGACTACGCCGAAGCCGCCCTGGAAACCGCCATGGTCGAGCACGGCTACACCCTCCAGCGCGACCTCTACGCCCTCGCCCTGCACCGGCACCTCCGGGCCCGGCTCGGCGGGGCCTACGACCCGGGCCGGCACGTCGGCGGCGTTTTCTATCTCTTCCTCCGGGGAATGGCCCCCGGCCGGCGGGAGGGCATCCTCTTTCGCCGCTGCGACGGCGCGGACCTCCAGCGTCTCGACGCCCTCTACGGGAGCGCGTGATGGCAGGCACCCCCCCACCCCAGGCCTTCCGGCCGGCCCCCGGGCGCCGGGAAGCCCCCGATCCGGGGCCGGCGGCACCCGCTCCCCCGATGGACCCGGACGGCCAAAACGCCGCCGCCACGGTCCCCGGCTCACCCCCCGGCGCCGTCCCCCGGCCGGGGGAGGGTCCCGCGACGGCCCCGTCAGACCTGGACACCCACCTGGCGCGGTTCCTCGGCCGACTCGCGGGAGAGGCCGCCGGCACCCGGCTGGAGCGCGTGGTGGAGCGGCTCTCGTCCCGGCTGCGGGACGGCCACGTCTGCCTCGACCTGTCCGACGCCGAGGCCATGGCGGACCTCCCCGAGGCCGGCGACGCCGTCCGCTGGGCCGGTTTCCTGGAAAACCTGCCGGTGGTGGGCGGCCCGGGCGACCACCGGCCGCTGATCCTGTCCCCGCCCCGCCTCTACTTCCACCGCTTCTGGCGCTGCGAACGCCTGGCGGCGGACCGTCTCCGCGAACTGGCCTCCCGTGGCGGCCAGCCCTTCCCCGGGGAGATCCGGCCCGACTTCGACGCCCTGTTCCCTCCCCCCGTCGGCCCGGGAGCGGAGCCCGATCGCCAGCGCCTGGCGGCCTTCGCCGCCCTGACCCGGCCGCTGGTGGTGGTCTCCGGGGGGCCGGGCACCGGCAAGACCACCACCCTGGCGCGCCTGCTCTACCTCCTGTTCCGGCTGGAGCCATCCCTGGTCGTCCGCCTGGCGGCCCCCTCCGGCAAGGCCGCCAACCGGATCCAGGAAGCGGTCCGGGAGGCCGCGGACCACATCGAGCGGACCCTGGGGGAGCGGGCCCGCCCCGAGCCTCTGGCCCGCCTGAGGGATTTGCAGGGGGCCACCCTCCACCGGCTCCTGGGGATCGACCCGGGGACCGGCCTGGCGAAACGACACGCCCGATCGCCGCTGGACTGCGGGCTGGTGGCGGTGGACGAGGCCTCCATGATGGACCTGTGCACCCTCGCCGCCCTCCTGGACGCCCTCCCCGCCGGCGCGCGGCTGGCCCTGCTGGGGGACCGGGACCAGCTGGCCTCCGTGGAGGCGGGGGCCGTCCTGGCGGAGATCGCGGCGGGATTGGAACCGGGTGGGGATCGCCCCGGCAAGCCGGGGACCGCCGGGCGGGAACCGGGCGGGCCCCCGGCTCCCGGGCCCCTCTCCCCGGGTTCGGAAGGCCTGGCGGCGGGAAGCCTCGTGGTCCTGCGCCGGAGCCACCGGTTCCACGAGGACTCCGGCATCGGCCGGCTGGCCCGGGCGGTGAACGCGGGGGCCGGCCGGGACGAACTGGGGGAGGTCCTCGCCCACCCCGACGTCACCCCCATGGTGAACTGGCGCCCGCTCCCGCCACCCGGCGGGCTGGAGGCCGCCCTCGCCGACGTCGTTCTCGACGGGTATGCCGCCTGCCTCGGGGAAAGGCGGATCGACGACGCCCTGGCGGTGTTGTCCCGCTTCAGGCTCCTCGGGGCCGTCCGGGAGGGGCCCTTCGGGGTCCTCGCCCTGAACGGGCTGGTGGAGGGCATCCTCCGGAAAGCCGGCCGCCTGGTCCCGTCGGAGGGTCACTACGACAACCGCCTGGTCATGGTGACGGAAAACAGCTACGCGATGCGGTTGTTCAACGGGGACATCGGTTTGGTCCGGCGTGGGCCCGGCGGAACGTTCCGCGTGTACTTCCCCGCCCCCGGGGAGGCGGGCAGGACCGACTGCCTTTCCGGAGAGGCGGACGGGACCGGCTGCCGCCCCGTGGTGCCGGCCCTGCTCCCCGGCCACGAGACGGCCTTCGCCCTGACGGTCCACAAGAGCCAGGGCTCGGAGTTCGACCACGTCCTCCTGGTCCTCCCGGACCGGGCCGGGCCGGTGCTGACCCGGGAACTGGTGTACACGGGCATCACCCGGGCGAGGAAGCGGGTCACCCTCCTCGCCGACCTCGACGTCCTCGCCACGGCGGTTTCCCGCCGCGTCCGCCGCGCCATGGGCCTCGCGGACAACCTCCGTTCGTAAGCGCCACGTTCGTCAAAGCGCCTGCGTGTGTCGCATGCTCCGTCAGGGCCGCCTGCCGCGCCGGCTTAGCCTGTCCCTTGGGTCCTTTTGGTCCTTTAGGTCCCTTTGTCCCTTTGCGCCCCGGTTTCATCACGGCGCCTTCTTGCCTGCGAGAAGCTCGGCACCATCCGCTTAATGTCTTCGCCACGCGCTCCGTGGCCCGGCATCTCCGGGTGCAGCCTTCCGGGGAGTTCAGGCCGGGAAAACCCGCCCCGAAGGCGGCGGGAGCAAAGCGTTCTTCCCAATGGTTGATGCGTTCGCAAAAAGTCGGGAAACGAAGGGATAAGTGTATGTAAAGCCTTTGGTTGAGCCATCGCCCGGAAGGTGATGGCACTACGAAGCCCGGGCTTCCTCCTCGCGGAGGGGGATCCAGAAGAGCAGAACCATGGAGGGGATGGTGGCGAAGAACCCCAGGATGTAGAAGTTGACGTAGCCCATGCTCTCCACCATCCGGCCGCCGAACCCCCCGAAGAGCACGGAGGCCAGTGACCAGATGGCGCTGCCCACGGCAAAGTGGGTGGCCTTGTACTCCGGTTTGCAGAGCCGCATGACGTAGATGATCAGGACGGCGTTCCCCAGCCCGTTGGCGAGGTTCTCGTAACCGTGGATCAGCGCGATCAGGAACACCCCCCAGCTGTCCGCCGGGGAGGGCTTGGTCCAGGCCAGCCAGATGTAAGCCCAGATGTTCAGGTTCATCAGGAGGGTGAGGGGCCAGATGGTCCGCTTCAGCCCCCACTGCTTGATGATCCAGGCGCCCAGCATGGACCCCGCGACGATCCCCACCGTCCCCACGATCCCGGAGATCCAGGAGAACTGGGCCTTGGAGAGCCCGATTTCCCGCATCAGGAACGGTGTGACCATGCAGAAGATGATCTCGTCGCCGATCTTGTACAGGATGATGAAGACCAGCGCCAGGGCGATGCGCTCCTGCCGGAGGAAGGTCAGGAACGCCTCGCCGAACCGGGACACGGCCTGGCGGCAGGACGGGCGGTCGCCGGTTCGGACCGTCTCGAAGCGGGGGATGCAGAACAGGTGGAACACGGCGAAGACCAGCAGGGTCAGCCCGCCGGCCCCGAACGCCCAGAACCAGGGCGCGTAGGGGCCCGCCCCGGCGTTGGCCGCGGCGGCCCAGGCGGCCACGGCAACCAGCAGGCTCCGGACGTAGGGGACCGAGAGCCGCCAGGTCAGGATGCGATGGCCGGACCACGCCGCCTGCTCCTTCTTGTCGGTGAGCCCCTCCAGGTAGTACGCATCGATGGCGATGTCGTTGGTGGCCGCCAAAAACCCCATGGCGATGAAGAGGCCCGACGCAACCAGGAGGTAGGGCGCGGGGTCGCCGGCCGGCGGGATCAGCAGGTTCAGCCCCGCCAGCGCGAAGGTGGCCAGGGCGAGCAGGAACTGGACGGCCACGAGCCAGGCGCGCTTGGTGAAGAAGAGGTCCACGAGAGGCGCCCAGGCCCACTTGAAGTTCCACGGGATCCCGAGGAAGTTCAGGTAGCCGATGTAGCGTTCCTTCACGCCGATGTCGGTAAAGTAGACCGAGGAGAGGGCCCGGACGATCATGTAGGGGAGGCCCTCGATGAAGTAGGTGCTCCCGACCCACCAGACCGGCTTCATCTGCCGCCTCGCCTGCTTCCCGGCCGTCCCGTCGGCCCGGTCGGCCTCACCCATGGTCATGCCGCCTCCCCGCGCGAACGTGTCCGAACCAAGGTAACCGCGCCCCCGGGAGGAGTCAAGGGATTTCCCTCACCCCGTACGCGCGCCGAGCCGAGGCGCGCGCCAGCGTCAGGCCACCCCTTTCCGCCCCCTTCTCCACCCTCCCCCCCATTCCTCCCGCACCCCCACCGCCGGGCTCGGCTCGCCCGGCGTACCC
>JAGNHB010000085.1 GCA_018001935.1 Acidobacteriota bacterium | reverse complement strand
TACACGGGCCCGGTGCCCGTGCAGAGATTGGAATCGGTCACCGTCACGGTGATGGGGAAGGTCCCCGTGACCGTGGGGGTGCCGGCGAGCGTGCCGTTCGAGGCGAGCGTGAGCCCCGCGGGCAGGGCGCTGCCGGTCGTGAACGTGGCCGTGCCGATGGCGCCGGCCTGGGTGAAGCTCTGGCTGAAGGGCGTTCCCGCCGTCCCCGTCGCCACCGTGGGGTTGGCGACCGTGATCGCCTGGCAGCCGACTACCAGGGTGTACACGGGCCCGGTGCCCGTGCAGAGATTGGAATCGGTCACGGTCACGGTAATGGGGAAGGTCCCGGTCACGGTGGGTGTTCCGGCGAGGGTGCCGTCCGTCGCCAGCGTGAGCCCCGCGGGCAGGGTGCTGCCGGTGGTGAAGGTGACCGTGCCGAGGCCGCCCGCCTGGGAAAAGGCCTGGCTGAACGGAACGCCCGCCGTGCCCGTGGCGACCGCGGGGTTGGTGACGGTGATGGCCGGGCAGGCAATGTCGAGGGTGTATCGGCAAACGCCGACGAACCCGTTCGCGTCCCTGGCCGCGACGAGGAAAGTCCAGCTCCCCAGTGCCGTGGGTGTCCCCGCAATCTGGCCGTTCAGGGCGAGGGAGAGTCCGGGGGGCAGGGTGTCCGTCGTCGTGAAGGCGTACGGTGCCGTCCCGTTGGTCGCCGTCAGCGTCTCGTCGTAGGCCACCCCGGCCTGGCCGACGGGAAGCCCGGCCGGGCCCAGGAAAATGTTGGCCTCGAAGGCGCCGCTATCCGCTGCCCCGCCCTGGGGCCTGGCCACGAGGCGCTGATCCGTGGCGGGATACCCGGCGGTCCCGAATTCCAGGGCCGGGCTGCCGCAGAGGAGGGCGTGAGTGGGGGTCGGGCCGCCGTAATCGCCCAGGGGGGCCACGCCGGGGTCACCCGAAAGGAGGTTGCCCCCCTGGTCGTCCAGGGTAGCCCCGAAAAGGGCGTACTGGTTCAGGCTTGCATTGCCGGCCACGATGGTGTTCTTGAGGTGGATGGCGCCGTTCATCGCGACGAGCCCGGCCGGGTTCGTGTTGTAATTGCTCGACGAGTTGTTGGTGATGGTGCAGTTCAGGACGGTCCCGGTCGTGTTGGCTGCCGTGAACGCCCCGGCGCCGGTGGAGTAGTTGCCCGAGATCGTGGTGTTCGTGAGGGTGTAGGGCGTGATGTTGACCTCGACGCCTCCCCCGTATCCGCCGCCCTGCATCCGGTTCCCCGAGATCGTGCAGCCGTCGAGGGTGAGTCCGCCGGCCGCGTAGATCCCTCCGCCCCCGGCGTTCGGCAGCGTGAACCACGCCTTGTTTCCCGAGACGATGCACCGGACGAGGGACAGGGGCGCCGAGGAGTAGATTCCCCCTCCGTGGTCGGGGGCGGCGCCGTTTTGGATCGTGAGCCCCGAGATGACGAGGGTCCCGGCGGTGTGGTGGAAGACCCGGTCGAGCCCGGCGCCGTCCACGGCCAGGACACCAGCGCCGGGGCCGCTGATCGTCAGGCCCCTGGTGATGGGGATGGCGCCGGTGGCAAGGGTGATGCTCCCCGTGAGGCCCGGGGCGAAGGTGATCGTCGCCCCGTTGCACGCGTACGCCACGACCCACCGCAGGGAGCCTTCCCCCGCGTCGTCGAGGTTCGTCACGACGGTGGGGCAATCGATGGTCAGGCTGTACGCCTGAGAGTTCGTGCAAGCGTTGGCGTCGGTGGCCTTCACCGTGAAAGTGAAGGGCGAGCCCGTGCTGGTGGTGGGCGTGCCGTGCAGCAGTCCGGAGGATTCCAGGGTCAGGCCCGGAGGCAGCGTTCCCGTCGCGCTCCAGGTTATGGCCCCCACGCCCCCCGTCTGCGTGAAGTTCACCGGCCCGTATTCGACACCCGCCATGCCCGGCGCCAGGCTCGGCGGCGAGATGGTGAGGGTGGGACAGTCGATGGTGAGAGTGTATTCCCGGCTCCCCTGGCACCCGCTGCCGTCGGTCACCGTCACCGTGAAGGTGAAACCGCCGGTCTGCGTCGGGGCTCCCGCGAGCACACCGGTCGCCGGGTCGAACGTCATGCCCGTCGGGAGCGTTCCCATCGCGCTCCAGGTGATCGTCCCCACGCCACCGGTCTGGGAGAACGTCACCGAAGGGTACACCTCACCCGCCGTGCCGTTGGGAAGGCTGGCCGGCCAGACCGTGATGTCCGGGCAGTTGATCGTCAGGGTCGGGCTCGACATCGCCGAACAGTCCAGGGCGTCGGTCGCCGTCACGTTGATCGTGAAGCCTCCCGGCTGCACGGGCGTTCCCGAGAGCGTCGCCGTCGTCGGGTCGAACGTCATGCCCACCGGGAGCACGCCCGTCGCGCTCCAGGTGATCGCCCCGACACCGCCCGTCTGCGTGAAGGTGACGGGCGGGTACGCCGTGCCCGCCGTGCCCGGGGCCAGGCTCGACGGTGACACGACGATGGCGGAGCAGCCGATACCGAGCGAGATGGGCTCGAAGCCCTCGCAGCCATTGACATCCATGGCCCGGAAGGTGAGGGCGAATGACCCGGTCTGGGTGGGTGTCCCGGACAGCACCCCCGTCGCCGGGTCGAGGGTCAGGCCGGTGGGCAGACCCCCCGTCACGCTCCACGTGATCGTCCCCGCGCCGCCCGTCTGCGTGAAGGTCACCGGGCCGTAAGGCATCCCCGCCGTTCCGGGCGAAAGGGTCATCGGCGAGACGCTGATGCTTGGGCAGACGATGAGGGTGCCGGTTGTGGCGGAGTTGTTGCCGGGAATCGGGTCCGTCGTCGCACTGGCGGCGGTGGCCGTGTTCGTCACGGTCGAACCCGTCGTCACAAGCGTGCTGACCCTGACGACGATCCTGAACACCGCCGTCTCCGTGGCCGCCACAGTGGGCTTGGAAAACACCACGTTGCCGGTGCCCCACCCGACGGGCGGGGAGGAGACGGTCCATCCCGACCCCGTGGTGACGGTGGCCGAAACGAAGGACGTGTTCGTCGGGACCGCGTCCGTGACCGTCACGGTCTGGGCGTCGCTCGGCCCGTTGTTGGACAGGTTGATGGTGTAGGTGATGTTTTGCCCGGCCGTTACCGGGTCGGGGGAGTCGGTCTTGGTCACCGCGAGGTTCGCCTGGGCGTTGATGACGAGGGTGTAGGCGCGGCTCCCCTGGTAGCCGTTCGCGTCCGTCGCGGTGACGGTGAAGGGGAAGCTCCCGGCCGCCGTCGGGGTCCCCGAGAGCGTGCCGGCCGAGAAGGTCATCCCGGAGGGCAGCGCGCCGCTCTCGGCCCAGGAGATGGCGCCCACGCCGCCGGCCTGGGTGAAGCTCACCGCCGGGTAGGGCAGACCCGCCGTGCCGGTGGCCAGTGACGCCGGGGACAGGATAACGATCCCGTCCAGCGCCACCACGTGGGAGTAACCCGCTGCCATGGCCGCCACGTTGACCAGCCCGGATGGCACGGCCGTCTGGCCGGAAGCGTTGTCCCCCCACGCGACGAGGGTGCCGTCCGCCTTCAGCGCCACCGTGCTGCTGTTGCCCGCCGAGATCGCCACCACGCCGGTGAGACCGGCCGGGACGGTCGATTGGCCGTCGGTGTCGTCCCCCCAGGCCGCGACGGTGCCGTCCGCCTTGAGCGCCACCGAGTGGGCGTTGCCCGCCGAGACGGCCACCACGCCGGTGAGGCCGGCCGGGACGGTCGATTGGCCGTTGGTGTCGTTCCCCCAGGCCGCGACGGTGCCGTCCGCCTTCACCGCCAGCGAGTGCAAGCGTCCCGCCGCAACGGAGGTCACGCTCGTCAGGCCGGCCGGAACGGTCGCCTGGCCGGAGTCGTTCCTTCCCCAGGCCGTGACGGTGCCGTCCGCCTTCAGTACCAGCGAGTGGCCGCCGCCCCCCGCGACGGCGGTTGCGCCCGTCAGGCCGGCCGGGATGGTCGATTGGTTGTATGTGTTGTCCCCCCAGGCCGCGGCGGTGCCGTCCGCCTTCAGCGCCAGCGAGTGCAGCCGTCCCGCCGCAATGGCGGTCACGCCCGTCAGGCCGGCCGGGACGGTCGCCTGGCCGGAGTCGTCCCGTCCCCAGGCCGCGACGGTGCCGTCCGCCATCAGGGCCAGCGTGTGGGCGCCGCCCCCCGCGACGGCCGCGACCCCCGTCAAGCCGGCCGGCACGGTCGTCTGCCCGAACGTGTTGTCCCCCCAGGTGATGGGCGACGTGGGACGAACCCTGAGCGCCAGGACGTGCCAGGCGCCCGCCGCGATGGCCGTCACGCCGTTGAGGCCGGCGGGCACGGTGGACTGGCCCGAGCTGTTGTTCCCCCAGGCCACGACGGTTCCGTCCGCCTTCAGCGCCACCGTGCTGAAGATACCCGCCGAGATTGCCGCCACACCGTTGAGCCCGGCCGGGACGTTCAACTGGCCGCCGTTGCTGTTGTCCCCCCAGGCCGCGACGGTGCCGTCCGCCTTGAGCGCCACCGAGTGGTAGTAGCCCGCCGAGACGGCCACCACGCCCGTCAAGCCGGCCGGAACGTTCAGTTCGCCGTGACCGTTGTACCCCCAGGCCGCGACGGTGCCGTCCGCCTTCACCGCCAGCGTGTGAAAGCCGCCGCAAGCGAGGGTCGTCACGCCCGTCAGGCCGGCCGGGATGTTCAACTGGCCAAAGCTATTGTTCCCCCAAGCCACGACGGTGCCGTCATCCTTGAGCGCCGCGGCGAAGTAGAGGCCGGCGGCGATGGCCTTTACGCCCGTCAGCCCCGCCGGCACGGTCGTCTCGCCGTGGTCGTTCTCCCCCCAGGCCACGACGGTGCCGTCGCCCTTGAGCGCCATCGAGAAGTACCCGCCCGCCGCGATGGCCGCGACGCCCGTCAGGCCGGCCGGGACGTTCACCTGGCCGTGGTTGTTCTCCCCCCAGGCCGCGACGGTGCCGTCCGCCCTCAGCGCCAGCGAGTGGAAGCCGCCCCCCGCGACCGCCACCACGCTCTTCAGGTCCGCCGGGACGTTCGACTGACCGCTCCCGTTGCCCCCCCAGGCGGAGATGCCGCCCCCGTTGGCCCAGGCGCTCTCGGCAGGGGCCGAAGCCGGCTCGGGAAGTTCCAGGGGCCGGCCCTCGTCGAAGGGGAACGCCTGGGCCGGCAGCGCGCCGGGGACCAGGACGGCGAGAACGAGCACGGAGATCGCCGCATAAAGACGTTTGCCGGCCATGACCTTTCCTCCTCGGAATCGATCGGGTCTTCTTTTCGGGTTTCCCGCCGCCCGCACCCCGGCGGTCGCCGGGCTCAGTCTGCACACGGCCGACGAGCCCGCTGGAAAGGCGAGCGTCATCGCACCGTGGAACAGGATCCGGTAAAGGGCGGAATGTTCGATAGGGCACATCCTTCCGGCCGACTGAGCCTTGCCCCTCCCTTAACCCGCACTGACGAAAAGCATTGTCAAGAAATTTTCGAAATCTCAGTATATTCGGCACGGCGGTGAAAGTCAACGAAAACGTGTCACGAAAGCGCTCCTCATTAATCCTGTGGCCAGGATTCGTTCAAGTCATCGTGGTTCGGCCATCCGGTCCGGGGTATAATTCCCCCGTTGGAGGAGATGACAAGGGAGCGCGTGATGAATATCGATCCCATCCTGGAGTGCTTAACGGTCGGGGTTCTGCAGGCCAACTGCTGGATCGTGGGCTGCCCGCGGACCCGCGAGGCCGTGGTCATCGACCCCGGCGGGGAGGCGCCGCGGATCCTGGAAAGGGTCCGCTCCACGGGCCTGAAGCCGGTGCTCGTGGTGAACACCCACGGGCACATCGACCACGTCGCCGCCAACGCGGAGGTGGCGGAAGCCTTCGGGGCCCCGGTGGCCATCCACCGGGACGACCTCTTCTTCCTGGACGGGGAGGACGTGCTGGGCCTGGCGTGGCTGGTCCCGGCCCGGCCCAGCCCGAAGCCGTCGGTGTTTCTCGCGGAGGGAACGTCCGTGGCCGTCGGGGACCTCCGCTTCCGGGTCCTGCACACCCCGGGCCACTCCCCGGGGAGTTGCTGCCTGCTCCTGGGCGCTTACCTCCTGAGCGGGGACACCCTCCTCGCCGGAAGCGTCGGGCGGACCGACCTTCCCGGGGGCGACCCCCAAACCCTGATGGACTCCCTGGCGCGGAAGGTCCTCACCCTCCCCCCGGAGACCCGGGTCCTCCCCGGCCACGGCCCGGAGACCGTTCTCTCGGACGAACTTCAGGAAAACCCCTTCCTCCCCGGCACAGGGGCGCCTTTCATCAACCGGCCTTGATGATCCCGTAAAAGAGTTCTTTTCTCTCACGGAGGCACAGAGGCACGGAGAAATGCAAATCGTACTGATAAAATTAACAATCTTTATGTTTCTTCTCCGTGCCCCTGTGCCTCTGTGAGATCCGAATCCGGGCTTTTTGCGAACTCGTCGGCCTTGACTCTGTCCCGAAGAATGGTTATCGTCTCCCCGAGATCGAGGGGGGATTCAGCGGCGTGCAACACGTTATGCAAGGGGAGGACTTCCCATGCCGAGACTGATCCAGTTGATCTACTGCAGCGCCGCCCGGAAGCGGTTCGGCCCGGAGGAACTGGTGCGGATCCTCGACCAGGCCCGGCTCAACAACGCCCGCTGCGGCGTCACCGGCATGCTCCTGTACGCCGACGGGAGCTTCTTCCAGGTCCTCGAGGGCGAGGAGGCCACCGTCGACGCCCTCTTCGAGAGCATCTCCCGCGACGACCGCCACGGCGGCGTCACCCTCATCATCCGGGAGCCCGTCGCCCGCCGGTCCTTCGGCGACTGGACCATGGGCTACGCCGAGCCCACGGCACAGGACATGGACGCCATCGTGGGGACGAACGACTTCTTCAGCCGGGGGGAATCCTTCGAGGCGCTCGGCCCGGGCCGCGCACGGAAACTTCTGGAGGCCTTCCGCCACGGACGCTGGCGGACGTCCCTCAGCGACACCGCCGCCCCGGCGCCCACGCCCGTCGGGGCCGTTCCCAAGCCCCGGGACGGCAGCCCGCCGGCGCCCGGCTCCGCCTGGCCCGGGCACACTTTCGCCTTCCAGCCCATCGTCAACACCGCGACGGGAGCCATTTTCTCGTACGAGGCCCTGATCCGCGGCAAGGGCAACGAGTCCGCCGCCTGCGTCCTCAACAAGGTGGACCCCGCCCGGGCGCCGGCCTTCCACGAGCGGATCCGCGTCGATGCCGTCGAGCTGGCGGCCCGCCTGGGACTCTCCACCCGGCTCAACATCAACTTCCTGCCGTCGAGCCTGAGCACCTCCCCCACGGCCATCACCTCCGTCCTGGAGGCCGCGGAGCGCTGCGGCTTGAGACCGGATCAGATCGTCCTGGAGATCCTGGAGAGCGAGATCATTCACGACATCGGCGGCTTTACCGCCGCCGTCAACGTGCACCGCCACTCCGGGCTGGTCTTCGCCCTCGACGACTTCGGGGCCGGGCACGCCGGCCTGAATTTGCTGGCCGATTTCCAGCCCGACCTGGTCAAGCTCGACATGCACCTGGTCCGGGGCATCGAGAGCCGGGGGCCCCGCCAGGCCATCGTCCGCGGCATCGCCCGCACCTGCGCCGACCTCGGCATCGAGATCATCGCCGAGGGGGTCGAGACCGTCGCGGAACACGCGTGGCTGCGGAGCGAGGGCATCGAGCTGTTCCAGGGGATGCTCTTCGCCGGGCCCGCTTTCGAGGAACTGCCCGCGGCCTTTCATCTCCCGGGGAAGCAGGCCCCTGGCCCCGGACCCTGCCGGTAGGGCCCCGCGTCCATAAACGCCTGCCATCGTCGCCGGCCGGCGGTGGAGGACATCTCCGACCCCACCCTGTCCACCGCCTCCGTGAAGACGGACGCCGGCTCCTGGAGACGGGTGCGACGATGATCCTGCCCCGCTTCAGCCCAGACGGCGCGCGGATCGTCCTGGGGAGAACGGAGTCGAAGGTGTTCGCCATCCGCTTGTGGGTCTACGACCTGGCCCGCCAGACGTTCTCCCGGCTTCTCAAGCTCAGGCCGGTCCTTTCCACCGAGGAGTTCTGGTGGGACGCCGCCCCCGACGGACGGAGCTTCGTGATGATCCAGGACGTGAAACCGCCCCCGACCCGCTTCCGTGTCACCCTGAACTGGTTCGAGGAACTCCGGCGCAAGGTCCCCGTCAAGTAGCCCCGGCCCGGATAAACCGGACAAGGGGCCCCGGGAGAGGCGGAAAACGCTGGGCAGCCGCCGGACGGCATTCCGGGCGAGGTCCGGGGAAGAGCGAAGAAGAGGAAATGAGGTTGTTTCCCCCGCGCGCCGCCGGGTCCTCACCCCGTCAGGGGTGAAATATTTGTAGTGAAAGAGGTTAATATAAATTTCCCCCGCGCGCCGCCGGGGGTGAACCGTGCTCCGGAGCACCCTCCCGGCCGGCGGCGCGCGGGGGAGGAAGATTTTTATAACTGCCCTTTCTACAAATATTTCACCCCTGACGGGGTGAGGACGCAGCGGCCCCGATCCCGGCGGGGTGAAGACGCAGAGGGGATGATCCCGGCGGGGCGAAGACATGGCGGGCACGATCCCGGCGGGGTGGGGACGCGGCGGTTACGATCCACACGGGGTGAGGAATCGGCGGGCACGATCCGCACGGAAGAACGCGGCGGTTGCGATCCCGGCGGGGTGAGGGCGAGGAGGGCACGATTCAGGGCCAGGACACCCTCCCGTGATTCAGGATTAGGACACCCACCCGTTGCCGAGGTCGGCGATCCGTGCTCCTGAAGCTCTCGCAGGCGCTGGGGCGCGGAGACGTCCTGAGGGATGCCTGGACCGATCCAGGCGCGTTGGCGGCTGCGTTTTTCCCAACCTGTTGTCGATTCCGGTTGCCTTCCGAGGCCACGGTTACCGGGCGAGGTCCCGGGAAGAGCCCAGCCCCTTCGAAGTAAGATCGTTGGCAAACTGAGCACGATGGGAGGCTGGCAAGGGGCCCCCCCGCCTTCGGGGCGGGTAAACCCGATGGTGAAGCGGACGGGGCCCCCGGGGCGTCGCTCCGCTCGCCCCGGGCTGGAACGTCCCCGCGCGTACCGCGCGGGCTTCCCCTACTCTTTCGCCTTCTGCTGGTCCGCGAGCATCTTCAGCAGGTCGTCGAAGCTCTGGCCGCTCTCGGCCAGGGTGAAGGTCACTTTCCCGATCCGCCCCGCGAACCGGTAAGGCACGTCGTAGGTCAGGTTCACGGGCGTGCCGGTGTCCTCGCCGATGTCGAAGGTCTCGTCCAGCGAGAAGCGCAAGGGGATGGTGGCGTCGAGGCGCCCCTGGGCAACGGGCTGGCCGTTCACGAGGAGCTTGCCGGCCCCGCCCTTGCCGAACCCCCCGCCGTCGTAGGTGAAATCGAACCCGACGGTGTGTTTGCCCGGGGACAGGGCGGCCGGGGCGGCGATGTCGATGCGGGAGATGTCCAGGTTGTTGTAGTGGAACGAGGGCTTGCCGTCTCTCACCAGCAGGGCGTAGCCGCCGCTGAGCCCGCCGTGGGTCACCAGCACCCCCGATTCCTTCCCCGTGGCCAGTTCCACCTCGACGGCGAGGTGGAAGGACCGGTTCTTGATGTTGGGGGCGGCGCCTTCCGGGATGCGGGTCACGGGGCCCCCGTAGACAAATTCGTTGCGGCCCCGCCGGAGGCTGGGGCGGATGGCGGGGTTGAGACGGATGATCTTGCTGTCGTCCAGCGGCAGCACGTTGTGCCGGGCGGCCTCGGCGTAGAAGAGCAGCTTCAGCTCCTCGAGCTTGGCCGGCTCCTTCGAAGCCAGGTCGACGGCCTCGCTGAAGTCCTCGGCGAGGTGGTAGAGTTCCCACCGGTACCCCTTGATCACGTCCACGGTGGCGTTGACCATCGAGTCCTCCCACGGGGCCAGGGACGGGGTGGTGCAGGCGACCCAGCCGTCGTGGTAGACGGCCCGGTTGCCGAACATCTCGAAGTACTGCGTCCGGCGCGTCGAGGGCGCCTTCGGGTCGTCGAAGGAGTAGGCCATGCTCACGCCTTCCACGGGTTTCTGGGCCACGCCGTTCACGACGGCGGGCGCCGCCTGGGCGCAGGCCTCCAGGACGGTCGGCACGACGTCGATCACGTGGTGGAACTGGGTCCGGATGCCGCCCCGGTCCTTGATCCGGGCCGGCCAGGAGATCACCATCCCGTTCCGGGTGCCGCCGAAGTGCGAGGCGATCTGCTTCGCCCACTGGAAGGGGGTGCACATGGCGTGGGCCCAGCCGACGGGGTAGTGGTTGTGGCTTTTCCACGTGCCCAGGTCGTCCTGGCGCCGGAGCACCTCCTGGAGGTCCTCCTCGACGCCGTTGAGGGTGGCAAGCTCGTTGAGGCACCCCTGGAACAGCCCCTCGTCGCTGGCGCCGTTGTCGCCCGCGATGTAGATGACCAACGTGTTGTCCAGCTGGCCGAGCGCCTCGATAGCGTCCAGGACCCGGCCGACGTTGTGGTCCGCCTGGGAGAGGTACCCCGCGTAGATCTCCATCATGCGGGCGTAGAGCTGCCTCTGTTCGGGACGGAGGGTGTCCCACTTCGGGACGTCGGGGTGGGGCGCCGTCAGCCGGGTGTCGGGGGGGACGAGGCCCAGCGCCTTCTGGCGGGCGAAGGTCTCCTCCCGCATCCGGTCGTACCCCGGGTCGAAGCGGCCCTTGTACTTTTCCACGTACTCCCGCCGGGGGTGGTGCGGGGAGTGGGTGGCGCCGGGGGCGTAGTAGAGGAAGAACGGCTTGTCCGGCGCCACGGCCTTCTGCTTGTGGATCCACCGGATCGCCCGGTCGGCGATGTCGTCGTCGAAGTGGTAGTCCGGTTTTCCGAGGTAGGGCTCCACCGGGTTCGTCCCCTCGTAGGCCGCGGGGCGCCACTGGTTGGACTCGGCGCCGATGAAGCCGTAGAAGTGCTCGAAACCCAGGCCGGTGGGCCAGAGGTCGAACGGCCCCGCCTGGCTGTTCTGCCAGTCGGGGACGTTGTGGTTCTTGCCGAACCAGGCCGTGTTCCAGCCCTTCTGCCGGAGGATTTCCGCGACGGTGGCGGTGTCCTTCCCCATCAGGCTGTCGTAGCCGGGAAAGCCCGTGGCCTGCTCCATGATCACGCCGGTGTGCACCGAGTGGTGGTTGCGGCCGGTGAGCAGCGCCGCGCGGGTGGGCGAACTGAGCGCCGTGGTGTGGAACTGCGTGTAGCGGAGCCCGTTCTTCGCCAGGCGCTCCAGCGTCGGGGTTGAGCAGGGCCCGCCGAAGGTGCTCGTGGCGCCGAAGCCGACGTCGTCCAGGATCACCAGGACGACGTTGGGCGCCTCCCGGGGCGCCTGGTGCGGTTGCGGGAAGTCGGGCGTCGAGTCCTTCACGCTCAACCCGATTTCGCCCTTGAACGGCGCGGGCGGGGCGGGCAGGACCTCCTGGGCCGGCGCGGCGCCGCCCAGCAGGCCGCCCCCCGTCACCAGCGACCCGACGGCCGCCCACACCGCCTTTCGGCGTTTTCCCCGGACGTGTTGATGCATGGCTTCCTCCCGTGTGTTCTGGGCTGCCCCTCCGGCGGGTTCGACGGCGGGTGAAACCGGCGCCCGCGCTCCGCGTCATGACGGATGACCCCGAAAAAGGGAATCTACTGGAAACGGCAACGGTTTTCAAGGGGAAGATCCGTCCCGGGAAGTTCGCACGCGCCGCCCGCGGTCGCCGGGGTGGTTTTCACCCCGCGACCGGCCGCCCCGCGCCGGCACTGGCCCGAAAACGAAAGGAACGGCCCGCCGAGGATCAGGCAGAACGAAAGGATCGGAAGCCGTGCTGGTATTCTCATGATTCCTCCGGCGACAGGGATACGGTCATCCCCCCTTTGTGACCAGGTTATCAGGGCTTCCCCGGAGGGGGAACCGGGAAAAATGTCGGATCTGGCCGTCGGAGCGGTCCGGGGACCGGACCGGTCAAGAATACCCCTTGAATTCGCCGGGGCTTTTCCATAAAGTAGAACGAAGGCAAGACAGGGGAGAAAAAGGGTCGTCATGGTGGAAATTATCTTTGTCGTAAACGAGGAACCGGAGGGAGGCTTTTCCGCCCGCGCCTTGGGGGTGCCGATCTTCACGCAGGCCGAAACCGTCGCGGACCTTCACCGGCAAGTGAGGGACGCTGTTCACTGTCACTTCGACGAGGCGGAAATGCCCAAGATGATCCGTCTTCATCTCGTGCGGGATGAACTGGTCGCCGTATGAAACTGCCAAGGGATGTCTCCGGGCGTGAACTCGTCAATGCTCTGAAAAAGCTGGGTTACCTGGAAGGAAACTCGAACCACCGGAAGTCATGTTCGCCTGACCCGGTGTACGGAAAGTGAACAACATCTGACCGTACCTGCGCACGATCCGCTGAAAATAGGCACTCTTGCGGCAATAATCGCCGAGGTTGCGGAAAAGGCGGGAAAGACAAAGGACGAAATAACCCGGATATTGTTTGATCGACCGGTTGTCCTTTTTTGTCACGGAAGCAGCTTTCACGAGGAGTCACCGGATGGAGGGGCAGGTCGGAGCGTACGAGATCCTCTCGTTGATCGGCGAAGGTGGTATGGGGCAGGTCTACCGGGCGAAGGACAAGCGCCTCGGCCGGGAGGTGGCGGTGAAGGTGCTCCCGCCCGAGTACGCCCGGGACGCCGACCGCCTGCGCCGCTTCGAACTGGAGGCCCGGGCCGTCGCGTCGCTTTCCCACCCCAACATCCTGGCCATCCACGATTTCGGCAAGGAGGGCGAAACCTGCTACGTGGTGATGGAACTTCTCCAGGGTATGAACTTCCGCCGGGTCCTGGAACAGGGCCCTCTCCCCGTCCGGAAGGTCATCGACTACGCCTCCCAGGTCGCCCGCGGCCTGGCCACCGCTCACGAGAAAGGGGTCATCCACCGCGACCTGAAGCCCGAGAACCTGTTCCTCACCCGGGACGGGCAGGTCAAGATCCTGGATTTCGGCCTGGCCAAGCTCCAGCCCACCGCGGAGGACAGCTCCGACCCCACCCTGTCCACCGTGCCCATGAAGACGGACGCCGGTTCACTGCTGGGCACCGTCGGTTACGTGTCCCCGGAGCAGGTGCGGCGGGAATCGGTGGACCACCGATCCGACATCTTCGTCTTCGGGGCCGTTCTCCACGAGTTGCTGACCGGCCGGCGCGCCTTCCTGAAAGAGAGTGCCATCGAGACCCTCAACGCGATCCTGAACGAGGAGCCGCCGGTGCCCGAAAGGGAAAGCGGCAGCGTCCCGCCGGGCCTGGTCCGGATCCTGAGACATTGCCTGGAGAAAAACCCCGCGGAACGTTTCCAGTCGGCCCGGGACCTGGCCTTCCACCTCGAATCGCTTTCCTTTCCCTCGGGGGATGAAACCCAGCCGATCCACTACGCTCCGGGTCGCGCTGCGGGGCGCCGGCGTTGGCGGGTTCCCGCCCTGATCATCCTGTCGGTCCTGGTGATCCTGGCCGCCCTGTGGGTGACCCGTTCCTTTCACTCCGGCGCCCAAGCCCCCACCCGGCACCTGGACGTGGTCGTCCCCGCCCGGGCACCGATCGGTGACATCTTCTCGAAGCGCTGCTTCTGCCTGTCTCCGGATGGTCGGCACCTGGTCTACACCTCGGACCGGGGCGAACAGGCCGCCCTGTTCACCTATTCGTTCGGGAGCGGGGAGACGCTCGCCCTTCGTGGCACGGAAGGGGGGATCTCCCCTGCCTTCTCCCCGGACGGGAAATGGGTCGCTTTCGCCACCTCCGGCGAGGGACGTCTCCAGAAGGTCCCGGCCGAGGGAGGGGCCCCGGTCACCCTCGCCCAGGCCGAAGGGCCGGGCACGGTGGTCTGGAGCCCGGACGGGCGGCTTTATTTCTCCACGCTTTTCGGGGCCTTCGGAGCTCCGTTCGGGACCCCGCACTGGGTCGGGCCCGACGGGGGGGAGGTTCACAGCTTCTGTTCACCCGACCCGGCCCGCGGCGATCGACGGGTCGACGTTTCCGGCATCCTTCCGGGCGGCGACCGCCTCCTTCTGAGCGTCTCCCGCCTGGACGGGGGATCGAACATCGACCTGTACTCGACGAAGGACGGGAGCCGGCGGACGCTGATCCCGAACGGTCACGGGGCCCGATGGATTTCCACGGGACACCTGCTGTACACCCCCTCCGGCCATAGCCGGACGGTCATGGCGGTCCCCTTCGACCCGGACCGTCCGGAGATTGCGGGATCGCCCCGGGGGATACTGGACGGCGTGGCCTGGGGGACCCAGTACGACGTCTCGAGCGACGGCACCCTCGTTTACCTTCCCGCAGACGCGGAGACCTCCCGGAACGCCCTCGTTCTCCGCGATCGGACGGGAATGGAGCGGAGGCTCCTGGAGGCCGACGGGGTGATGAACCTCCCCCGGTTCAGCCCGGACGGGAACCGGATCGTCCTGGGCAAGTCCGAGACCGAGGTCCTTGCCGTCCGGCTGTGGGTCTACGAGCTGGGGCGTCAGGCCTTCTCCCGGCTTTTCAGCGAGACCCCCGGAACGAGCCGGATCATTCTGGAGAACTGCCCCGTCTGGTCCCCCGGGGGTGACCGACTGGCGTTCCTGCTGCAGCGGATGGACCTGTCGTACACGCTCATGACCGCCTCTTCCTCCGGTGGGGAATCGACCCTCCTCGCGAAACTCCAGAACGGCGACGAACCGGGCGACTGGTCCCCCGACGGGGCCTGGATCGTCTTCGCACGGCCGGACCGGACCCTCGACTCCCCGGCCACCGACATCTGGTTGCTTCCCCTGGAGAATCCTTCGTCCTGCGCCCCCTTCATGCGGACCCCGTACAACGAGGGCGGGGCCCGCGTTTCGCCCGACGGCCGCTGGCTGGCGTACTTCTCGGACGAATCGGGCGAATTCGAGGTTTACGTCCAGTCCTTTCCCAAGCCGAGCCAGAAGCAGAAAATCTCGCGGGACGGCGGCGGTTACCCGATCTGGTCCCGGGACGGCCGGGAACTCTTTTTCCGCACCGCGGACGGGGTCTATGCCGTCCCCGTCACAACGGGGGAGACATTCAAGGCCGGTCCGCCCGAGTTGCTCTTCAAGGTCAAACCGGTCCTGTCCAGCGACGAGTTCTGGTGGGACGTGGGCCCCGACAACCGGGGTTTCGTGATGGTCCAGGATATCAAGCCGCCCCTGACCCATTTCCGCGTCACCCTGGACTGGTTCGAGGAACTCCGGCGCAAGATTCCCGTCAAGTAGCCCCAACCCGGCTTAGCCAGAACCAAACAGGACAGCGTTCTGGAACAGTGAGATGAAAACCAACAACCTGCCCTCTATCGACTATCGCCGGGTTGGGTTATGATGCAACCCCAATACAGCTCTCTGAGCACGCAGACCCAATAATGAGGGCAGTCCTCGCAAGCGTTGCCTGACCCTTCGCGTTCAAGGAGGTCTCATGGTCCGAAGACAGTCGAACCCTGCTGTTCCCCGGTCGTTCGCCCTTTCTGCCTGTGTCGTCTTCCTGTTCATCCCCGCCGTGCTCGGTTCCGCGCCCGGTTCATCCGGAAATCCCGGACCGGCGATGCTGTCGGGCCCTTCCTGGATGTACGATTCCCGGAGCGTGATCGGAAACCGGCAGCTGACCGACATCGCCATCCCCGGGACCCACGACTCCGGCACCTACGGCATCACCGGGACCTCGGCGGTGGCGAACGACGGCAAGGGGGTGTCGAAGGTTATCTCCTGGATCGACAACGTGGAATCTCACTGGTACTACCGCATCCTGGACGAGTTCGGCGTGCTGCTCGCGGTCAAGGCCGCGGCCACGGACATCACCTCCTGGTGGGCGAAGGTCCAGCGCAGAAATTTCTCAACCCAGCTCGCCGACGGGATCCGTTACTTCGACCTGCGGGTCGAGCAGTCGGGGCAGAACTACTACTGCGTGCACTCGCTCCACGGGGCCAACCTGCAGGACCTGATCTCGGGCATCCAGGCGTTTTACGCCAACCCGGCGTCGAGTCACGAAATCCTGCTCCTGGACTTCCAGCACACCTTCGCCATGAACCACGCGGGGTTCGTCGCCTACCTGAAGAACGTGCTCCGCGATGGCGCCGGCAACAGCCTGATCATCCCCCGCGGCGCCAACCTGTGCCTGAACAAGCTCTGGGCGACGAAGGGGCGCATCGTGGTCTTCTATGACGACGACGCCACCGTGGCGGCCAACCCCGAACTCTGGTCCAGTTCCTCCTCGCCGTCCCACCCGCAGATCTACTCCCCCTGGCCGAACACCAACGACTCGAAGGTCCTCTACGATGCCCTCTCCGGGCCGCTGGCGGACTGGGTGGACACGGCGCGCAAGAGCGGGTACTTCATCGTGCTGCAGTCCCTGGCGACGGAAGGCTTCAGCAACGTCGCCTCGTCCGTCCAGGCCCACGTCTACTACCTGTTCCGCTATGTCCCGATCCTCGGGCTCATCCTCAAGCGGCTCGGCTACGACCAGGCCTCCCCCATGAACTTCTTCGACTTCAACTTCGGCGGCTTTGTCCTGGCGGACTTCCTGGACAACCCCGGCGCGCGGAACCTGGCCGTCCACCGGGCCAACGTCATCATCATCGACGACTACGCCAACTTCGTCTACAACAAGGGCGGGGGCGGGACCGGCGGCTACCTCGACCTCATCGACGAACTGAACACCGGCCGGGCGGCCGCATCCCCGAAAGGCCCCTACCACGGCGTGGTGACACGCCAGACCGCCAACTTCACGGCCGACCACTACCAGGTCTACCCGGTGGAGATCGACGTCGTCAACACCGGCTCCGTGGCGTGGGACCCCGCCGTCGTGTTCCTGGGCACGGCGGGCCCTTACAACCGGACGACGCACCTGTACACGAGCGACGGGTGGGTGTCCCAGACCCGGATCCGCATGCAGAACACCGCGGCGGTGCAGCCCGGCGAGACCGCGGTGTTCAAGTTCTCCATCATGCCGGACGATTCCTACGCCACGTCGTACCAGTCCTTTGAACTGGTCGCGGATGCTTCCTGTCAGGGCTACCCGGCCCAGTGGTTCGGGAACGCCTACGGCAACACCGCCCTCTACATCCAGACCACCCCGCTGCACTACGGCAGCAAGCTGAAATCCCAGGGCGGCAACACCGCGTTGGCGTCCTTCGACACCACCACCCTGAGCGCCACGTTCACCAACACCGGCAACATTCCCTGGTTCCCGGACACGGTTTTTCTCGGGGACAATTCCTGGGACCAGCAATGGGCCGCTTTCTACGCTCCGGACGGAGACTGGGAGTCCAAGACCCGGATCCGGATGCGGAACACCTCGTCGGTGATGCCGGGGCAGGATGCCGTGTTCACCTTCGGCGCCACCGCCGGCCTGCAGGCCCTCGGCGGCGCCTGCACCCTTCAATTGGTGGCGGACAAGGCGGCCGGGCTGGCGCCGCCCCAGTGGTTCGGCTCCCAGGGCAACGTGACGTGGAACATCGCCCTGACCTCGGTGACGCAGCCCGGCGTCCTGACCGGCCAGCTGGTGTCGAAGAGCCCGGACTGCACCCTCACGCGCGGCCAGTCCCAGGCGATGCAACTGGTGTTCAGGAACACGGGGGTGATCACCTGGTACCCCGACCTGGTTTTCCTCCAGTCCCAGGGCGACGCCGGGGGCCTGTACACCGACGACGGCAACTGGTTCTCGCCCGTGTACATCGTCATGCAGGGCAACCAGCCGGTGCCACCCGGAGGAGAGGCGACCTTCAGCTTCGAGGCGACGCCGAACGCCGACATCCCGTCCGGGAGCAAGACGTTCCAACTGGTCCTGGACGTGCCCTTCGTCTGGGGCGCCAACGTGGCGGGGGCCGCCGGCAGCATCTACGTCACCGTGAGAGGCGCCGTTCCCTTCGCGACCCCGTCCGTCTGGGTGGCCAACTACGAGGACGGCACCGTCACCCGCCTCGACAGCTCCACCGGCGCCGTGCTCGGGACCTGCGGCGTCGGCAAATGGCCGGCCGGGGTGGCGGTGGACGCGTCGGGGAATGCCTGGGTCACGAACATGGGCTCGGGAACGGTGAGCAAACTCAACGGGTCCACCGGGGGCCTGATGGGGACGTACCCGGTCGGCAGCTTCCCGACCGGCATCGCCGTGGACCCGTCCGGCAACGTCTGGGTGGCCAACCAGGCCGGCGGGTCCATCACGAAGCTGAACGGGGCTACCGGCGCGACGCTGGGGACCTACGCCATCGGCGGCTCCCCCAACGGCGTCGCGGTGGACCCCTCCGGCGACGTCTGGGTCACCGACAACGGGCCGTACAGCAACATCGTCAGCCGGCTCCGGGGCGCCACCGGGGCGGTCGTGGGGACCAGCACCGTGGGGGACTCGCCCTTCGGCATCGCGGTGGACGCCTCCGGCCACGTCTGGGTCAGCAACGGCGTCAGCAACACGGTCAGCAAGCTCGACCGGGTCACGGGGGCCACCCTGGCGACGTATCCCGTCGGGACGTCGCCCGGCGGCATCGCGGTGGACGCCGCCGACGACGTGTGGGTGACGAGCGGGAGCAATACCGTCACCCGGATCCGGGGCTCGGACGGCAGCGTCGTGGGGACCTACCCCGCCGGCAGCGGCCCCTTCGGCGTTTCCGTGGACGCGGCCGGCAACCTCTGGGTCACCGATTCCATCGGAGACACGGTAACCCGGCTCAACGGCCTCGACGGCAGTCTTATCGGCAGCTGTAACGTCGGCCAGTCCCCCGCGTCCCTGGGGGACATGACGGGGTTTGCCCTGAAGTACCTGGTCCTGGGCCGGACCCTCTCCATCATCACCGGCAGCCTGGCGGCGGGTTACGCAGGCTACAACTACGACGAGACCGCCTTCGCTGCCGGGGGGACCCCGCCCTACACCTGGGCCATCGCTTCCGGTTCGCTGCCCGCCGGCCTGTCCTTCAGCGGGGGCCGGATCTTTGGGACGCCGTCACAGCCCGGAACCTGTGGCTTCACCCTCCAGGTAACGGACGGCGAAAGCGCGAGCGTCACGCACGACTATTCCCTCGTCGTCAACCCGACCGGTTCTTCCCTGGCCGCCATCCCGTCGGACCGTCCTCCGGGGACCGTCGGCGACTATTACTGGAGCAATGCCGTCCAGACGACCGGCGGCACGGCCCCCTACACCTGGAGCCTGGTCCGGGGGGCCTTCCCGGACGGGATCGACCTCAACCCGAACGGGTCCTTCTCGGGGATTCCCACGTCCCTGGTCGATGCCCTCTTCCGGATCCGGGTGGTCGATGGCAGCGGTGAGGCTGCCGAACTCGACGTGTTCATCGGGGTCGGTCCCGGTTCCGGACTGTCCGTTTCCACCGCCGACCTGCCCGACGGCTCCCGTGGCGTTTATTACCAGAGCGCCCCCCTGGCCGCGACCGGCGGGCTGGCGCCATACGCTTGGCGAATTGCCTCCGGTTCGCTGCCGGAGGGCCTTTACCTCAACCCGGACGGCGTCATCTCGGGGGTGCCCGCGGAACCCGGCGGCTCCCGGCTGTTCACGGTGGAGGCAGCCGACAGCCTCGGTTCCTCGGCGTTCCGGCAGCTGCACATCTGGGTGGACGTAAATTCTGGGAAAATCCTGGGATATCCCTGAGAGGCGCCGGCGGGGCGCCGGAAGGTCTTCAACTATTCGTGCTAGCCCGACTTTCCGACTTATTCGTACAAACAGGTGTAATCTATAGCAAGAGAACGTTATATAGCAAGAGGTGACTATACCCTAAGACGATTATTTCTCTCGGAGCCCCAAGGTGGACACCAGGTT